>CAYJQV010000010.1:0-39417 GCA_964372395.1 uncultured Planctomycetia bacterium
CGAATCCCCTCCGGTCCACACCTTCCAGGGATTCGAAGGGGAGCCCCGACCTGTATTCGTTCAGGGTCGGTCCGACCTCACGGGAGGACCGATATCCTCGGGAGGGGCGGATGGCCGACCCGGAGTCCCGAGCGGCAGCGAGGGACGGAGGGCGCCGAATCCCCTCCGGTCCACCACGACAGGGCCGAAGCGGGCGGCCGGCCGGTAGCCCAGTTTCGCGCGGCGCAGGCCCTCAAACCCGCCATCTCCCATCGCGTTCAACCAGGGATGCAGGCGGAAGATCCGGCAGAACTCCCGTGAAAGCAGCGCGGAGAGCCCCGGGACGCTCCGGTCGGTGATCTCCGAAAGAACGCAGAAAACGAGGGGAGAAACCGGCGCGCCGAAGGTATAACCCCGGATCGACCCCCCGCTCTCCGCAACCATCCCCGCCAGCTGAAATTTCCCGCAGTCCATCATCAGGCGCCGCTGGAAGAAAAGGCCGTCCCGGACCCAGCTTCGAAACCGGCCGTCCTCCGAATGGCGCGCCTGCTGCCGGATCGCCCACTGGGTGTAGAGCTGCAGACAGGGGACAAGGTCCTGCTCCCGGAAAGGGCGAAGCCGGGGACGGACCTCCCGCAAACAGCGGTTGGCTGCCCAGCGCTGAGAGCGGTAGCGATCCCCTTGAAGATCCACGAGCTCCTCGGTCCGGTAGAAATACTCCTCTTCAGCGACTCTCCAGGAAAAGCCGGCCTCGGCCCAGCGCGAGACCTCCCACGGCTCGATCCCTTCGATCCGGGAAACACCGCTCCCATTGTTGAGCTCAATCAGCAGATCCCAGGCGCGCCGGAAGAGCTCTGCGTCCGGCCGTCCCCCCAGCGGGGGAAGTGGCATGTAATAGCCACCTCCCTCCTCGGCAACCAGGCAAAAGCTGCCGTTCACCTCCGTCCACCCGTATCGGGCGAGATCCCTCCACGCCAGGAGCGCTGCAACCGCGTAGACGGAGAAGCAGTGCCCCGCCTGGCTCACCGCCTCCTCCAGAAGAGGGAACTCCCGCTCTGTGAAAGGCGCCAGCGCCGGATGCAGCGGCCGACCCGTGCCCGCGGTCTGAGCCCCCAGCCGGGGAATGGGCGCAGCCGACACAAACTCCGGCCAGAACCTTCCAACGACCCGAGGGTTTTCCTCGACGTAAGCCAGACCCGCCGGGCTGTCCAGATACTCCGCCAACCGCTGCGCGTAGGCCGCCATCTCCGGATCGGATCCGTGCGCCTGGACGTAGGGGCACTTCATGTCCATGGCCAGCAGCGTCTGCGATCCGCCGGCCGTGCGCGCAAGGGCGAAGGGATAGATCCGACAGTCCAGCGGACGGACGGGGTGGATGGTGCAGCGATTCCCTTCGTGAGAGAAAGCGGGGCAGTGCAGGTCCGCGGCACATCGCCGGAGCCGGGGAATCAGCGAGGGGCCGCCGGATTCGGCCTTCAGCCAGCCGCGCCCCCCCGCCTGAGAAGGGATCCATCCCGCCTCCCGGGCGGACCACGTCGGCAGCTGCACATCCTCCTGCTCCGGGAAGCGGCAGCAGATCCGGCATTCCTGACACCAGCTCTCCGGTACAATCTGCGGAACCCCGCGGATGAAGGAGGTCAACCCCCCGTTGAGATCTTCTTCGGGCACGCCTTTACACCCTCCGCCGTAGCGTGTTATAGTGTAGCACGCTCGAATAAAAGGAGTTGCCACGTGAAGCTGCCCCGCAAGCTACGGGCACGCCGCCGCAGGCGGCGGGCCTCCGGAAAAGCGCACCGCGCAAGGTCCCGATGACCTTTCGGGGAACCGACCGGCGGCTTCGTGCCCGTTACAAGGTCCGGTTGCCGTTTGTGTTGCGTGATAACGGCCAGGAGATACGTGGCTTTACCCGAAACATCAGCCTCCTGGGCGTATCCGCCTACGCCGATTCCTCCGTCTCGCAAGTTCAGTCTGTCCAATGCCTTCTCAACATCCCGGAGAAAGTAAACCCGCTCGTGGCGAATGGAACGGTCATCCGATGCGAGCAGCTCTCGCAGCCGCACCCGGATGGCGCCTATGAGATCGGGGTCTTCTTCAAGGAATTCCAGGGAAAGGACGAGGTCGAACTCTCCGGATTCCTGACCCATCTGCAGGAGGAGGAACGCTCGGCCATCCAGGCAGGCTATCGGGCCCTCAAGCAGCGTCTTGCCGCCAAGCGGCGCCGGCGCCGCCTCGAGCTGCTGCGACGCAAGAAGCGACGGCTGTTGCGCCTGCGCCGGCGCCGGGAGGCGCTGCGCCGCAAGAAGAAATCCCGTCCGCGGGGCCGTCCCCGCATCCGCAAGTCTCAACGCGCCAGGTCCCGATCCCAGCGGAGAGCGCGGCCCTCTGCCTGATCGGCTGATGGCTCACCGATACACCCTGCGGAGGCCTCCCGTCCAGGTCGGCCGATCCATTCCCTACGAGAAGGAGCTGAACCCGGAGCAGCTCCAGGTGGTCACCTCTAAGCCCGGCCCCACCCTTGTCCTGGCCGGCCCAGGCAGTGGAAAAACAAGGACGTTGACTTACCGCGTGGCTTACCTCCTCGACCAGGGGGTTCCTCCCCCGCAGATCCTCCTGGTCACCTTCACGGTCAAGGCGGCGCGTGAGATGCTCGACCGCGTCGAGCGCATCCTCGGCGCTGCCCCGGAGGGGCTCTGGGGAGGAACGTTCCACCACGTTGGAAACCTCCTGCTGCGCCGGCATCCCGAATGCGTGGGCCGCACCGCCACGTTCGGAATCCTCGATGAGGAGGATGCGAAGGACCTCATCGCTTCCTGCGGGAGCGCTCTGAAGCCGAGCTTCACCCAAACCCGCCTGCCCCAGGCCTCCGTGCTGGAGAAGCTGTTCAGCCTCTCCGCAAACACCCGCCGCCCCCTGGAGGAAGCCGTCGCCGGCCATGCACCCCAGTTCCTGGATCAGCTCTCCTTCATCGAGCAGGTGGCCCAGACCTACCGGCAGCGGAAGCTCCGCGGCAATCTCATGGATTACGATGATCTCCTGACGGAATGGCTTCGGCTTTTCACGGACCATCCCCGCCTGCGGGAGGAGTACGGGCAGCGCTTCCGGTACATTCTCGTCGACGAGTATCAGGACACCAATCGCCTGCAGTTCGAGCTGATCCGCGCCCTCTCCTCGCTCCACCGGAATGTCCTGGTCGTCGGGGACGACGCGCAGTCCATCTACGCCTTCCGGGGAGCGGACCTGCGCAATCTGCTGGACTTTCCCGACGCCTTTCCAGGCACCACGATCCACCGGCTGGAAACCAACTATCGCTCCACCCCGGAGATCCTGCGGCTGGCCAACTCCTCCATCTCCCTCAACCAGCACCAATTCCCCAAGCAGCTGCGCGGCGTCTCCGGAACCGGCGCGCTCCCGGCCCTGGTCCCTCTGAACGGCGCCCGCCAGCAGGCCGGCTTCGTGGCCCAGCGGGTGCTGGAGCTGCGCGAGGAAGGAACGCCCCTGAAGGAGATGGCCGTCCTCTTCCGCGCCCGTTTTCAGGCCGCGGAGCTGGAGCTTGAGCTGGCCAAACGGAACATTCCCTACCTCGTCCGGGGCGGAGTCCGCTTCTTTGAGCAGGCCCACATCAAGGACGTCCTGGCGTTCCTGCGGATCCTCATCAACCCGCGGGATGAGCTGGCCTGGGAACGGATCCTCCGCCTGCAGGAGGGCATCGGCAGCGCATTCGCCCGAAGGATCTGGGACCGGATCTCCCAGAGCCCGGATCCGCTCCAGGAGGCCTGTTCCAACAGGGCAGGGGGCACCCTTCCGGTCCGGGTGCGTCCATCCTGGGAGCGGCTGAACCGGCTTTTGCGGGACCTCTCCAGCGGTTCAGGGGCCGAGCGGCAGCCGGCGGCTCTCCTCCTCGCCGTCCTGCGCTCCGGCTACGAATCCTCCCTGGAGAGCCGGTTCGAGGATGCGCGGGACCGGCGGGAGGATCTGGAGCAGCTCATCAACCTGGCGGCGAACTATGAATCGGCCGAGCGGTTCGTGCAGGACCTGACGCTTCGGGAACCGTTCAGGGGTGAAACGATCAAGGGCTGGGCGGAGCCGGACGAGCTCCTCGTCCTCTCGACGATCCACCAGGCCAAGGGTCTGGAGTGGGGAGCGGTCTTTCTCATCGGGCTGTCCGAGGGCCAGTTTCCTCATCCGAAGTCCCTGGACGACCCGGCCGCCCTGGAGGAGGAGAGGCGGCTCTTCTACGTGGCTGTCACTCGAACCAAGCGGGAGCTTTATCTGACCTATCCCCTCACGCGGTACAGCTATCAGCGGGGAGAGGTCCTGATGCGTCCCTCCCTGTTCATCGAGGAGCTGCCGGAGGATCTGTTCGAGCTCTGGCGGGTAGGGGACGAGCTCTCAGCCGCGGAGCCCGAGCTGTCCTAATCAGGAGCCGTGCTCACGCGCCGGCTCTTTTCTTCAATCATCGCTTCGGATGCCGATCAGCCGGAGGAGCCGATGGAGCAGGCCCCGGCCCTTTCCCCGATTCGGTCCGCGCCCTTCAGCCCGGTCATCGTCAGAATCGCTCTCCCCGGACCGGAACGCTCCGGTGCCATGAAGCGCCTGGATCCCCCCGCCCCGGTACGTCAAGATCGGCTCGCCCGACGCCGTCATCCCAACGGAGGCGCGCCTGAGAAAAAGCCCGTGTCGGTAGGCCAGGTTGGCACTGCCTGAGGGGTTGCGAACATCGCTCTCCACAATGAGGAGATCATCCATATACGTCGGCTCCTGGAAGCGTGAGAGCGGCGCGCCGGCCCAGCCCTCGGCCAGCGCATAGGACACCCCGCCGCGCGAATGAGGGGTTGGATCCGACAGGCAGTCCAGCACCTTCGCGTCGTTGTTGTAGTATCGGGCCCCCAGAACCTGCGCGTGCGCCACGCCACCCCGAACGAATTCCTTGAGATGCGCCAGAAGGGTGTAGCGCTCCTTCCCGTTCGTCACCAGCGCGTACGCCCGCTGCACGTCCCCCGGACGAAGCTCGCTCAGCGAGGCCGGAAGCGCGTTGTTGTCGTAGGCGTACAGCTTCACCGCCGCCTGCAGGATCTTCTGGTTCGTCTCGTCCACCAGCATCGCTGCACGGTCCCGGTACCCCTGGTAACCCAGCGTCGCCATCGAGACGAGGATGGTCAGGATCACGATCCCGATCAGGATCTCTGCCACCGTGAAGGCCGATACCCTCCGCCCCCGGGCCAGCCGGGCCGCCGCCGACGCCATCTCCCCCACCTGTACAGTGCCGCCGGCACTCACCTCAGTCGCCTCTCCTGCGCCGTCGCACAGTGCCGCCGGCACACACCTCAACGGAGATACGACCTCTCCCATGCCGGAATACCGGGGCCGTTGCGTTCGCCGCATCCGCCTCGATCAAAAGCTCCTGGTCCGCATTCGCCGGATTCAGCAGCACTCGCAACGTCCTGTTCGCCGCATCTCTCCAAAAGGGTGCAATGGTGTAGGACACCCCGCCGCGCGAATGAGGGGTTGGATCCGACAGGCAGTCCAGCACCTTCGCGTCGTTGTTGTAGTATCGGGCCCCCAGAACCTGCGCGTGCGCCACGCCACCCCGAACGAATTCCTTGAGATGCGCCAGAAGGGTGTAGCGCTCCTTCCCGTTCGTCACCAGCGCGTACGCCCGCTGCACGTCCCCCGGACGAAGCTCGCTCAGCGAGGCCGGAAGCGCGTTGTTGTCGTAGGCGTACAGCTTCACCGCCGCCTGCAGGATCTTCTGGTTCGTCTCGTCCACCAGCATCGCTGCACGGTCCCGGTACCCCTGGTAACCCAGCGTCGCCATCGAGACGAGGATCGTGATGATCATCACCGCCACCATCATCTCCAAGACCGTGAACGCTCTTCGGCTCACCGCATCTCCCCCCTTTTGTGTCAAATGCGCAAATACCCCTGCATGCTTCAGCTGCCGCCCATGAATGCGAGCCTCCTCTGGAAAGATACCCTGTCAAAAGATCAAAAGTCAAGGCTTTGACGCCGCCGCGAACCCTGTGATAAGCTTACCCTGGAACCAGAAGCCACACATGAAGTTGGGCAAGTTCGAACATTCGGTCCGGGTGGCCTTCATCGGGTTGGTCCTCTCTCTGGCCTACCTGGCGATCCTCGTTCCCTCCGGCTTCCTTGAGGGTGCCCGGCTTCGCTCGTATGACAGCTACTGCCGCCTGCGCAACCGCCTCTGGCCAGCCCCTCCCGAGGTGAAGGAGATCCTCCTCGTGACCATTGATGAGGAGTCCCAGCGGAGGATGGGAAAGAAATGGCCCTGGGAGCGCAGCATCCTGGCGGAGTTCCTCACGCGCGTCTCCGCAAGCTCTCCCCGGATCGTCGCCTTTGACTTGGTCCTGGCGGGTGCCAGCCAGCCGGCCCACGACCAGGCCCTCGCCCAGGCGATCCAGCAGGCTCCACCGGTTCTGCTGGCCTGCTACATGGATCGGCACGGTGACCCCGTATTCCCTCTGCCGCTCTTCACCGAGGCGGGAGGGCAGGTGGGGCTGATCAACAAGCCCCGGGACGTGGATTTGACCGTCCGCAAGCTCTTTGCCGGCATCCGGGTCCCCCTCCATGAGGAGCCGATCTACTCGATTGAGGTACGCTCGGCGACCCTGGCGCAGGGGATCCCGGCGGATCAGTTGCGCCTTGATCTCCGATCTCTGACCATCGGCACAAGGCGGATCCCCCTCGAGCTGCCCGGCGCCCTCTCCATCAATTACCTGGTGAATCTGCGCCAGATCCCGCGCGTCTCCTTCTGGCAGCTGCTCCGGGGTGAGGTGGCACCCGAACGGATCCGCGACAAGATCGTCCTGGTCGGCTCAGCCAGCGAAATCACCCACGACATCTACCCCACCCCTCTGGGCCTTATGCCCGGCGTCGTCATCAGCGCGAACGGCATCCTGACCATCCTGTCGGAGCGCTTCATCCACCTCCCTCGCCTCCTGCCCCTGCTCCTGATCGGCTGGTTCTTCGTCACCTCGATCCTCCTCATCACCACCGCGGCTCCGCTTGCCGTCGGAGCTGTGGCCGCCGCCCTGTGGGCGGCGGTGGCGGCCCTGATCGGCTTCTACTGCTTCGCGGCCCTCAACCTCCGCACCGAATCGCTGAGCATCCTGATCCTTGCTGCGTCGGCGTGGGGCGCCGGCATCCTCTACCGCTACCTGATCCTGCTGGCCCAGCTGGTCCGGCTGCATCGCCACGTGGTGACCCATCCCGACACCGGGGCATACACCAACCGTTATTTTCGCCTGCGCCTCGAGACCCTCTGGCCTGCCCGGCGCCTCGCACGCCAGCCGGTGGCGGTAGCCGTGGTGCGCTATGAATCTCCCTCCGAGATCCTCCAGGGATCCGACTGGAACGAGGTACGCCGGCGGGTTCGTTCATTCACGGAGGTCCTGCAGCGGCTGCAGCCGCGCCGCTCCCTGATCGGGCATCTGGGCGAGGACCGTGTGGGCATCCTCCTCCAGCGGACGACCCTCGGGCAGGGCAGGGAATGGGCACAACGTCTCCAGCAGGAGCTGGCCCGGGTGGAAACAGGCCCCGCCCAGTGGGGTATTGGCCTGGCGTCAACGGATCAGGGGTCGATCCGCGCGCCGGGTGCCCTGGTCCGGGCGGCAGAATCGGCTGCCGCCCGAGCCAAGGCCAGGGGCCGCAGGCTGCTGGAGCTCTTCGATCCGGCCGCGGACCGTGCGGCACTGGAGGTCGCCGATGCGGCCGCGATCGCAGGTTCCCAGGAGCCGCTCGAATACGTGGCCGGCGAGCTGGAGGACAGGAACCGGGCGGTGGAAAAGGCGCTCGCGGATCTGCGGCAGGCCCATAAGGAGATGGAGAGCAACTTCCTCGAGGTCACCAAGGCGCTCATCATGGCCCTGGAGACAAAGGACGAATACACCGCCGGCCACCTGGAAAGGGTCTCCCGCTACTCGACCCGGCTGGCCGAGGTGCTGGGCCTTCCCGGTGAGGAGATGGAGGCGATCCGTGAAGCGGCGCTCCTGCACGACATCGGAAAGATCGGCCTTCCCGATGAAGTGCTCCACAAGGTCGGCCCCCTCACGGAGGAGGAGAAGAACGTCATCAAGCAGCACCTGAGCATGGGGGCCCGTATCCTGGAGCCGATGAAGTTCTTCAAACCGATCACCACCCTGATCTATCACCATCACGAACGGTACGACGGCCGCGGATACCCGCACGGGCTCACAGGGGAATTCATCCCCAACGGAGCCCAGGTCATCGCCATCGCCGACGCCTTCGACGCCATGACCACCCACCGGGGCTACAACAAGCCCTTGACCGGCCAGGAGGCGCTTGCGGAGATCCGGAAAGGATCCGGCACCCAGTTCAATCCCGCCCACGTCGAGGCATTCGCCCGGCTGATCGAGAAGGAAGGCCCTCACCTGGCGGGTCACCACGCCGCCTAGTGGAACCGGCCGAACTCACCCGGCGCATCCGGGCCGAGGCGCTTCGGCTCGGTTTCTCAGCCGTGGGAGTCACGGACGTCGCCTCCCTTGGCCTCAGGCGGAAGGAGTACCTGCTGTGGAGGGACGCCGGGCGGGCGGGTACCATGCAGTACATGAATCACCTGCTCGAGCGGCAGGAGCGGCTGCTGAGCCGCTTCCCGAACCTCCAGGGGATCCTCGTGCTGGCCGCCCCCTATGCCCGCGGCCAGGTCCCTTCAGGCCCGGTGCCGGCCGGATCCGGACGGATCGCCCGCTACGCACAGGGCCGGGACTACCATCGGGTGATCCGGAAGCGGCTCCGACGATTGACTGATTTCATCCGGGAGAGGGTTCCGGACGCTGTTCTCCAGGTGAGCGTGGATAAAGGCCCGCTCCAGGAAAAGGTTCTTGCTGAGGCGGCCGGGCTCGGATTTTTCGGCAAGAACAGCTGCCTCATCATGCCCAACGGCGGCTCCTTCTTCTTCCTGGCGCTGCTGCTCACCAATCTTGACCTG
The DNA here is from genome assembly GCA_964372395.1 of uncultured Planctomycetia bacterium. Lineage (GTDB taxonomy): Bacteria > Omnitrophota > Gorgyraeia > 1-14-0-20-64-10 > 1-14-0-20-64-10 > CAYFHV01. The sequence goes on from CAYJQV010000010.1 coordinate 8,948, forward strand.
GTGAAGGACAGCCCCATCTCCTGGGACTGCGGTTCCTGCACCCTCTGCCTGCAGGCCTGTCCCACGCGGGCTCTGGTTTCACCCTACCAGCTCGACGCGACCCGCTGCATCTCCTACCTCACGATCGAACACCGCGGGCCGATTCCCTCCCATCTCCGCCCCCTCTCAGGGGATTGGCTGTTCGGCTGCGACATCTGCCAGGAGGTCTGCCCCTACAACCGCCAGGCACCCCCCGGCCCCCCTTGGCCTGAATTCGACCCCGGCTCCGGGGCAGGGGCCTTCCTGTCGCTTGATCGCCTCTCTGCCATCCGGACATCCGACGAGTTCCTCTCCGAGTTCGCCGGCACCCCTCTCATGCGGGCGAGGCGCGAGGGCCTATGGCGCAACGCAGAGCTCCTGGCCGCGGGATCGACCACACACCCACCGATCTGAATTGACCTGAAGCGAAGGGCAAGCCGGCAAGGCGCGTCCGTAGCGAACGTCTGATAATGTACCTTATGTAAAGCTCCACAACACCCAGACCGCCCGGCAGACCTCCCACCGAAACCGGCCCCTCTCCCCTTTTAAAACCCCGAAGGAAGCGGACAAAAAGCTTCCGCCATTCCCACAGCCGGGTCATCCAGCCAGAAGAATCGTTCGCAGCAGCGCCCCCAGCGCCAGCCCGATCCCTATCCCGATCACCATCGGCCTGCTGAGGGTGAATTCAAACCACGGTGCCTTCACGGTGGGCAAAATCCTCAGATGCATCCTATCGCGCAGGCCGCCGGCGGGTCAAGAAGAAAAAAGGCCCGGCATCCCGATCGGATGCCGGGCCACAGAGCCTGATCGGCGAACCGTCTCGCTCCTTAGCGGAGGCCGAGGAACTTCAGGCCGAAAACGACCGCTAGGATCACGACCAGCAGCGGAACGTATGTCGCTAGGTGCGTCGCATACAATCCTCCGATGACGGTGCCGATCAGGATCCCGGTCAGCAAGTCTCCACCTTTCATACCCCTCACCTCCCTTCTCGAGGAGCCCTGGTGCCAGCCGATTTTTAAGCTTCCGGTCGGCCCCTCGTTACGCGGCAAACCCCCATCCCAGACAACCTGCTGCCAGGATGGGGGCTGCTCTACTCCAATAGAAAGTATAGCTCCCTGCTTAGCCCAATTCAAGGGCTGCTCCTGTAACTTTATGCATTGAAATGAGTTGAATGACAATTTTGTGCGGCGATTTCTATAAGCGGATATGGAATAAAGGGTTACGCCATTGGCATAACACACTATTTTGAAAGGGGTTACAGGTCGGGTTCCTTTTGAGAAGAGGGCAAAAGGGGAGCGGCCTTCGCCGTGCAGTCAGGCGAGGTTTCCAGTCGGAGCTTGCCTATTTTCCGCAAGGGACAGAGATGGCACCGGGGGTGCGGACGGCAGAGATTCTTCCCCAGGGCGACCAGGAGGGCGTGAAACTCGTTGAATCGAGCTCTGCTCGGCCGGAGGTTGCTCATGAAGAGGGCCTGGATCTCGCCGTAGGAGGCATTCCGGGGAATCAAGCTGTGCCTCGCCAGTACCCGGTGGGTGTATGCATCTACAACGAAGGTCGGTTTCCCCAAGGCGTAAAGCAGGATGCTGTCGGCAGTCTCCGGACCGACCCCCGGGATTCCCAGCAGCTCACCCCGCAAGCGCGGAAGGGAGACGCGCGTCATCTTCTCGACTCTGCCGGCGTATCGATCCAGGAGATAACGGACAAAACGCTTCAAGCGCCTTGCCTTCTGATTGAAATAGCCGGAGGAGCGGATGAGGAGAGCCAGCCGCCGGAGAGGAAGCCCCTGGATCCGGCTGGCGCGCAGCAACCCGCGCTGCTTCAACGCCTGCACGGCGCGCGAGGCGTTGCTCCACGAGGTGTTCTGAGTCAGAAGCGCTCCGACCGCGATTTCAAACGGCGTCTCGCCCGGCCACCAGTGCTGGGGTCCAAAGGTGCGGTACAGCCGCCGGTAGATCGCCTCGAGGGTCCTGCCGCGCCTCCTGCCCCCCTGCCCTCTCAGAGCCCGTTTCGAGAGGGGCTCTAACACCTGAGAGGTCGCTTGGCCTTTCGAACCACTGAGGCGACCTTGCCGACGAGGCGGTCGGAGGCCCCCTTCCGGTCGTCAACCTTGATCGTCGTCAGAACCCGAGGGGAGGAGGCCCGTAGGCGCTCGTGGCAGCGCCGGATCAGGTCCATGACCGGCCCCCACTCTCCCTCCAGCACGGTGCACATGGGCCCCAGACGGTAATCGATTCCCGAGTCATCCACGAGCCGCATCACCTTGGCCAGCTCGCTGCTGATCCCGATCCCCTTCCCCATGGGGATCATGCTGAATTCCACCACCATCACTTATCCCCCTTTTTCTTGTCGGATGCCCAGGCCAGAAGCTCATCGGCCTTCATCGAGTTGAGGATGTCCGAGGGCCCTGCCCAGGCCCGCCTGGCCAGGGCAATCCCCAGCTCGATGTCGTTGAGCTGCCCCAAGACATGCGTGTCTGTGGAGATCACCAGCTTCGCCCCCGATTCCCTGGCCCGCTTCGCCTGGGCGTCGTTGAGATCCAGCCGCCGGGTGTAGCAGTTGATCTCCAGAGCCACCCGGTTCCGGGCGGCGGCACGGTACACCTCCTCCAGATCGACCTCGACCGCCTCCCGTTCGCCCAGCAGACGCCCTGTCGGATGGGCAAGGATTCGGACGAAGGGGTTCGCGAGGGCGCGAAGGATCCTGCGGGTCATCACCTCCCTGGGCTGCCGGAACGCCGAGTGGACTGCGGCGATCACCAGATCCAGCTTCGAGAGCAGGCGGTCCGGATAGTCCAGGCGTCCATCCGGGAGGATGTCGACCTCCGATCCCTTGAGGATCCGGAACGGCCGCAGCCGCCGGTTGAGCTTCTCCACCTCGCCCATCTGCTCGAGAAGCTCCGACTCGGTCAGCCCGCCCGCCACCCGCAGGGACCGGGAATGGTCCGACAGGAGCATGTACCTGTACCCCTGCTGCCGGACCGCTCTGGCCACCTCCTCCATGGGATGGGATCCGTCCGACCAGTCGGAGTGGTTGTGGAACGAACCGAGGAGCTGCTTGCGCTCCACCAGCCTCGGCAGCCCACCCTCCTCACCCGCCTCCACCTCCCCCCGATCTTCTCGCAGCTCCGGCGGAATCCAGGCCAGCCCCAGCGCCTGATAAACGTCCTCCTCTTCCTCTCCCGCGATCCGCCTGCCGCTCTTCTCCCGGAAGACGCCGTACTCGTTGATCGTCAGGCCCTTCCGGTTGGCCAGCGTCCGGATCTTGATGTTGTGCGCCTTCGAGCCGGTGAAATAGACCAGGGCGGCACCGAAGGCGGCCGGATCCACCACCCGGAGGTCCACCTGGGTCCCCTGAGCGGTCCGGATGCTCGATTTGGTCGGGCCATGCGCCTGCACCTGGGCGACGAATTTCTCCTGGACAAAGCGGCCCATGACCCGATCCGGCTTGCGGGAGGTGATCAGGACATCGATGTCCCGGACGGTCTCCTGGCAACGCCGCAGAGAACCCGCCAGGCTGATCCGTTCCACCTCGGGGTAACGTTTCAGGCTCTCGAGGATCTGTCTGCCCAGCTCCCGCGCCACCCCCAGGGGCATCCGCTGCTGGCCCGCGCGGACCACGCCGATCCCCCGCAGGAGATTTTCCTCCTTCTTCTCCTTCCAGCCGGGCAGTTTCCGAAGGCGGCCCGACCGGACCAGCCGCTCCAGGTCGTTGACACTGCGTACCCTGAAACGCTCGTAGACGAGCTTGGCCGTCTTGGGGCCAATCCCCGGAACGGACATGAGGGTGGAAAGGCTCTCCGGAACCTTCCTCCTCAACTCTTCCAGATACCGGAGCTTCCCTGTCCGTACAATCTCGGTGATCTTCTCTGCCAGCTCCTTCCCGATGCCCGGGATCTCGGTCAGGGTTGCGCCCTCAACGCGCGCCTGCAGATCTTCTCCCAGGTTGCGCAGGTTGAGGGCCGCACGGCGGTAGGCCCGGATCCGGAACGGATTGTCTCCCTGGACCTCCAGGAGATCGGCGATCTCATCGAAGAGGTACGCCGCCTCCAGATGTTTCATCGTCGCCCTCTGCGAACACGCACCGGGCTGCCCACCGAGAGCCCCAACCGCTCCACAGCGGATCCGCAGGAGACCGCCACCTCCACGAAACCCCGGCTTCCCACCGCAGCCAGGGGATCCCCCTGCGGCACCGACGCGTAGCTGCGGCGAATGGGCCCCACCTCCGTCCCGCCCGCCTCTACCCGCCACCCTGCCCTGCTCCGGCCCAACCGCCCTGCCGGGATGTTGGTCACCGCATTCCCGAAACGATCCGTATCCACCACCTCCCCTTCCCATCCCCCGGAAACGCGCCGGGCCAGCGGCCAGTCGAGGCGCACGAGGGAACGGACCCTGGGACCCAGCCGGCCCGGCTCCAGCCCGCCCAGCAGGCGGGCAGCCGCCGGCGCAAGGATGTCCCGGCCGTGGAAGGTATCGCTGATTTCGGGAAGGAAGTATCGGCGGCGCGAGACGGAGTGCAGGCGCGGCCGGCGAACGTTGCGGAGGAGAAGACTCAGGATCCCGTTATCCGGGCAGAGGAAGAGATGGCCCCGGTGGGCGCAGCAGAGGATCCTCCGCCGTGAGCCCACCCCGGGATCCACCACCACGACGTGCACCGTTCCCGCCGGAAAGAATCGCCAGGACCACTCCAGGAGCCAGCCGGCCTTCCGGATGTCCCCCGGCGGCACCTCGTGGCACAGATCCACCACCTGCGCCCGCGGCTGAAGGGAGAGGATCACCCCCTTCATCACCCCGGCGTATTCGTCCCTCGCGCCGAAGTCGGTGAGCAAGGTGACGATCCCACCGCCACTTGGCGGTGGGGTCATAGAACCCGGGCGAGGGGGGTGTACGGCAGGCCCAGCGCTTGAGCGGTCGCCCGGTAGGTGACCTTGCCTCGAGCGATATTGACCCCCATGGCCAGGCCCGGATCGGCCCGGGCCAGGGATCGCGTGAATCCCCGCTGGGCAATCTCGAGCGCCAGCGGGAGGGTGACGTTGGTCAGGCCATAGGTGGAGGTGATCGCCACTGCGCCGGGGATGTTCGTGACACAGTAGTGAACGATCCCCTCCTCGACAAAGATGGGGGCCGCGTGCGTCGTCGGGTGCGACGTCTCCGCGCATCCCCCCTGGTCGATCGCCACATCCACGATCACGGAGCCCGGCTTCATCTTCTTCAGCATCCAGCGCGGGATCAGGATCGGCGATCGGGCGCCCCGGATGAGCGCCGCGCAGATCACCAGGTCCGCCCTGCCGATCCGGTCGGCGACGTTGTGCTCATGGGACATCAGGAACCAGGCGTTCTTCGGCATGATGTCCTCCAGGTACCGGAGCCGGTCCAGGTTCACGTCCATGATGGTGACCCGCGCGCCCAGACCGGCGGCAACCTTCGCGGCGTTGGCCCCCACCACCCCGGCCCCGAGGATCAGCGTATTGGCCGGGGCCACGCCGGCAATCCCGCCCAAGAGGATCCCCTTGCCCCTCATCGGCTTCTCCAGGTACTTGGCCCCTTCCTGGACGGACATGCGGCCCGCCACCTCGCTCATCGGGATGAGGATCGGCAGCTGGCCCCGCGCATCCTCCACCGTCTCGTAGGCAACGCAGGTGACCTTCCGGCGCAGCATCTCCCTCGCCAGATCCCGGTTTGCCGCGAAATGAAAGAAGGTGAAGAGGATCTGGCCGGGCCTGAGGTGCGGATACTCCTCAGGCAGCGGCTCCTTGACCTTGAGGATGAGCTGGGCGCGGCGGTAGATCTCAGCCGGAGAGCGGACGATCTGCGCGCCGGCCTCCGTGTACTGCCGGTCCGAAACCTCGGAGCCCTTCCCTGCCCCGGTCTCCACGAGGAGCGTGTGACCGGCCCGCTTGAGCTGGGCCGCCCCCGAGGGGACCAGGGCGACCCGGTACTCATCCTTCTTGATCTCCTTCGGAACGCCGATGATCATTGAATCCTTCTTCGCCGAAGGATGAAAAGAGAGGGACACCAAATCTCCTGGCCGCCTCTGCCGTCCATTCCCCTGCATCGCTGCACAAGCCGGAAGTCAGAACCACGATGAGGATGCATCAGGCCTTACCTCCCGAACTTCTCATGAATCGCCACTGCGACCTTCAAGAGCGCCTGGACGTGCTGATCCCGGTACACGATGTCCCTCTTCCGGACCGGAAGGACCCAGACCTCCTTCCTGCTGATGTGGATGGTGTAGACGATCCGATATCCACCGAAACGGATTTTCCAGAGACGGTTCGTGGTCCCCTTCAGAGGATCCCCGATGAGATCGGGCGCGAGGGAAAGCCGGTCATCGACCGCATGGACAATGGATTCGACAACGGAGGGCGGAATCTTTGAAAGGTCTTTCCTTGCCTCGGCGTGCCAGAGGACTCGAAAACCGGGGAGGTTTACCTTCTCCGACTTCGGCCCTTGTTCCATCTCAGCAGATCATGACCGGAAAGGGCGTCGTCTCTTCGAAAGCCGGCCAAGCGTTTCTCTGCCTCCCTCGCAAGAGCCAGATCCTCTGCCAGCTCCAGCGCGGTTTTGACCAGCCTGGAAACAACCTGGGACAGGGATGTTTTCTCCGCCTTCGAAATTTCCTCGAGGAGCTCGTACGTCGGCCTCTCGAAAGGAACGTTGACCCTCGGCAGCGCAGTGGGCATGCCGCTCACCTCCTGTCCGTACGACCCAAGTGTAACACTAGTGTTACACTTTGTCAAGGCCCGCAGGGGATGCCCCCGGTCTCCGCCACCTTGCACCGGTTACCCGCCGTGGGAGAGCATCCGCTGCAGGATGAACTCCGCCAGGCAGCGCCGATCCTCCGGTCTCAAGTCGGAGAAGAAGATGGCGGTCTCGAACAGGGAGGCCTGTCCCGGCGTGCTGGAGGGCTGCTGGCGGACCACCACCCCCTCACAGTGAATCTCCCGCACCGAGGGCCCGCCGTTGGCCGGGGCCACCGGCACCTCCAGCGAGACCTGCAGTTTGGTCAAGACCGGCACAGACTCCGCCAGGACGCACAGGGCGCCGCCGCAGCTCAGGTTGATGGTCCGGGTGGCCACCCAATGGGCGGCGGTCCCCACCTGGAATGGGAGTGACTCGGCAACGCGGGGGTGCCTACGGCGTTCGTGAAAAGGCTTCATTGAAGAAACGGATCATCCGGCGCATGTACTCCTCCGGTTGCCGGTAGAAGCTGGACGCATGCTCCGCCCCCTGCACGACCCAGAGCTCCTTGGGCTGGCCGGCCGCCTCGAACAGCGCCCGGGCCTGTGAAGGCGGAATCCCCTGGTCGTCGGAACCGTGCACGATGAGCAACGGGCGGGGGGAAAGCCGCCCCACCCGGGACACCGGGCTCAGCCGCCCCATCGGGCATCCCAGGCGCCACTCCGTCCCCCAGATGGCCATCTGCCCCAGAGGAACCCGAGGCATATGATAGGTCAACCACTGGGTCCTCGCAATGGTCTCCCCCAGATCCGCATAGGCGGAATCGGTGGCCACCGCCCGGATCCTTGAATTCTCCGCCGCCGCGAGAATCGCAATCGCTCCCCCCATCGATACGCCGAAACAGCCCACCGGCAGATCCGCGAGTTCCGGCCTGGAGGCCAGGTAATCCAGCGCCGCCTTCAGGTCCTCGATCTCTCTGCGGCCGAATGAGATGGTGGATCCGCCCGAATCCCCGTGGCCGCGGAGGTCGAGGAGGAGCAGATGGAAGGTGCCCTGCTCATGGAACGCCCGGGCAAGGTCCAGGAGATCCTCCTTGGAAGCTCCGTACCCATGGAGGAGAAGAAGCACGCCGGAGGGGCGCGGATGCGCGATCAGCCAGCCGGCGATGGTCACCCGGTCCGAGGTGGTCAGATCGATGCGCTCCGGATCCAGGCCGAAGTCGGAGGGCCGCAGGGTGGGCTGATAACGAACCTGAGAGACAACCCGCGCGGAGCCGAGGATCCCCCAACCCGCGCAGACCACGCACGCCCCAAGCAGGAGGTCCAGGAGGATCCGCACTCCGCTTAAAGCTTCTGTCGGATCGCCCCCAGCCAGCGTGAGTAAATGAAATCCAGCAACCGGGCCAAGTCCAGCGGCTTGATCAGGATAAACCGCAGCCCCGCTCCCACGCGCTCCGGTTCCGCGGCGGGGCCCGCCCACGCCACCTGAGCTGTGGCAAAGATCGGGACGTTGTCGCCGGGAACCTTCAGGGTGAGATCCACGTGCTCCCCCCGCGCCACGGACCTGGGGAAAACGACCCCCAGCCCCTCGCGGGAAAAGTCACGGACCCTCGCCCGGCCGGATTCCATCGACGGCCCCTTGGCCCAGTAGTCGGCCTCCAGGTCCGCCTCAATCCTCATGTATTTTCTTCGTTCCTTCGCTTCCATCGTTCTCCTCTCTAGCCCATCATCTCAACCGCCTCCACCGGCCGCTTCACGATCCGACCGGACCGGTACGCACGCAGGAAGGCCTCGACCACCATCGGGTCGAACTGGCTCGAGGCCTCCCGCTGAATCTCCTCCACGGCCGCCGCATCCGACAGGCGCTTTCGGTACGGCCGGTCCGTCGTCATCGAGTCAAAGGTGTCGGCCACCGAGATGATCCGGGTCATCAACGGGATCTCTGCGCCCTTCAGCCCGTCCGGGTAGCCCTTGCCGTCGTACCGCTCGTGATGCGCCTTGACCGCCCGGGCCGCCTCCTCCATCCCCTTGATCGGCTGAAGGATGATCGCCCCGACCACCGAATGCTCCTGCATCTTCTTCATCTCCCGCGGGGTCAGCCGCGCCGGCTTCCGGAGGATTTCATCAGGGATCCCGATCTTGCCGATGTCATGGAGGAGGGCCGCGATGGTCAGCGTCTCCCTGAACCTCGGGGCAGTCATCATCTCCGGACGGCCCGCCAGCTCGTCGGCGATCCCCAGGGCGTACGCCGTGCAGCGTTCGGTGTGGCCGTGCGTGTACGGATCCCGCGCGTCCACCGCTGCGGCCAGGGCGATGGCCGTATGAATGAAGAGGCGATGCTCCCTCTGGTAGAGCTCCTCGATCTCGCCCATCCGCTGAAACAGCTGCTGGTAGAGCTGAGCGTTCTCCAGGGCGATCGCCCCCTCGCTGGCCAGCGTGGAGAGGACATCCAGGTCCTCCTGAGAGTAGGGATCCCCGGACAGCTTTTCTCCCAGGAGAAGGACCCCGTGCATCTGCCCCTTGCTGAAGGCCGGAACACAGACATCCGAGCTGAGGCCGCTCATCTCATCCAGGATCTCCTCCAGCGTCCGCCGGATCACGGTCCGGTGCGGGAAGAGCCGCTCGCTGCGCAGCCAGGACCTCACCTCGTCCGTCGTCAGCAGCTCCTTCTTCTCCTCCAGCCAGGCGATCAGCGGGTTGTCCCTGCCGATCTTCAACCCGACCGGGCGCTTGCTGCGGCCGCGGCTGACCCGGAGGGCATACTCCTCGCTGGCCCGGTGGAGGATCCCCACGTGGGTCACCCTGAGCCGCATGCCGATGAAATGGGCCATGAGCTTGAGCAGGTGGTCCACCGAGGTCACGCGGGTCATCCCGTGTGAGGCCTCCTTGAGCGTGTTCTGCCACTGATACTTCTTCTGGAACAGGAACCGGTCCGTCCAGCCCCTCAGCCAGGCGTCCAGCGGGCGGATGACCGCTGTCACGATGCTCAGGGCCACCACACACATCCACAGCACGCGCCGATCCAGCGCCTGCGGGCCGTAGAAGAACCACTGCCCGACGAAGACGACCACCACCACGAAGAGGCCCACCAGGATCGAGTAGAGGCTCGCGTAGAGGAGCGTGTTCTTCACCATGATCGAGATGTCCATCAACCGCCAGCGCAGGATCGCGTAAGCGATGAGCGCATAGAAGAGGAGGAACCCGTACCCGCCCACCGGGATCGGGATGCCGAAGGCGGTCGGGAAGATGGACAGGAAGGAGAGGAAGCCGATGAGGGAAGCCAGGATCGCGTAGCGCAGCTGGTTGCGCTTATATCCCACCCGATGCCGATACTCCCGGAGGAGAAGCCACAGGCAGACGAGGAACAGGCCGAAGAACCACGCCACCAGCAGGCCGTAGAAGGGTCCGGCAACCGGCCGAAGCTCCGCCCCCAGCTCCACCCGAAACCCGCGCAGCAGGAGGGGGGTAAGGGAGAGGGCCGCGAAGAGGGCGCCGGCCCTCCGGTTCCAGAGGAGCATCTCACTGCGGCCCGGTTCCGCCTCCCCCAGTGCGAGGCAGAACCGGAGGAAGAAAACCGGAACCACACTCAAGGGGGCATGCGCCGCCCGCAGCCAAAACAGGCCCCATTCCCCGGAGGGGGCGTGGCGGGCCGCCTCGGTCAGGAATGCCCACCCTGCCGTGGCCAGGGACAGGAAGAGCCACGCGCGGTTCAGGGGAGATCGCCGGTTCCTGGCATAGACAAACAGACCCAGCCCCAGACCCGCGATCCCCGTCCCGAACAGATTGGAGATCATCCGGGGTGGTCCTCCCCCGCCCTCTTCTCAGTGAGCCCATGCTCCAGGACGGTCTTCTGAATCACCTCGTTCAGCCGAAGCAGGCCGGCCCGGGTGAAGCTTTCGTTCTGGATCACCTTGACCCCGAGGCGATGGAGATCCTCCGTCCGGCGGCCCTGCGGGCCGGAGGCCACCGTCCCGGAGCCGTGGATGACGATCTCGCGCGGTTTTGCCTTGGAGGCCATCACCCTGCCGGCCACGTCGCCCCTCGGCCCCAGCATGGAAAGCTCGACCAGAAGGATGTCAGGGTGGAAGGAATCGAGGCGGCCCACGGCCTCCTCGGCGGAATAGACGCCGGCCACCTCGTACCGGCCGCCGCATTTCTCCTGATCGGAGAAGAAAACCTCCTTCAGGCGGTAGGTGTACTCCGACGGCTCCAGGAAAAGGAGCCGGGCACGGGGAACAACGCCGAGGAGCTGCCGGTGGATCTCCGGCGGCGGAGCGGAAACCGACGGGGCCTTCTTCCCCGTCAGGATATCCTCGATCATGCGGGTGAGGGACTGAATCCCGAAGGGCTTCATCAGGAATCCGTCCACTCCCAGGCGTTCCACGACCTCCTGGAACTGGACGTCGTAGGCGGTGACCACAACGACCCGGGTTTCGGGATGGTTGGCGTGAACGAACTTGAGAACCTCCACCCCGTTCACCCCCGGCATCTTCATGTCCAGGAGGACCAGATCCACCGGCTGCTGGCGGAGCAGGCGCATCGCCTGCAGGCCGTCGAGCGCCGTCAGCATCTGGTAGCCCTTCCCCGCGAAGAAAACCTCGAGGGCGAAGGTCACCTCCGGCTCGTCATCGACCACCAGAACACGTCCGCTGCTCATGCGAGTCCCCCGTCGATGACTATACGAGGCCCTCCTCGGGCCTGTCAATCCTTTTCGAGGATGGAAAACCGTGGTATGATCGTACAACGATGAATCTGGGACGGAAGATCCGGGAGCTTCGCCAGGCCAAGGACTGGTCGCTGGCCGATTTGGCGAACCGGTCGGGGATCGCCCTGTCAACCCTCAGCCGCATTGAGACCGGAAGGATGACGGGAACCCTGGAGTCCCACGTGGCCATCGCCCGGGCACTGGGAACGCGCCTGGCCGAGCTGTACGCCATCCTGGAGCCGGCCGGTCCACCCGCGGAGCTGACCCGTCTGGACGAAGACCGGCATGCGGTCGTCACCGCCAAAGGAACCACCCTGCATCTGCTCACCTCGTCCGCCGCGCAGAAGAAGATGCTCGTGGCCGTCCTGACGCTTCCACCCCGGAAGGGGACGCGCGATGAAAAGGGGCCGGCCGGTTCGGAGAGATTCCTGTACGTCCTGAAAGGGGAGGTGCAGGTAGCGCTGAACCGCGAGAAACATCGGGTGAAAGCCGGCGGGGGGCTTTACTTCCAGGCGGCGCTGTCCCACTCCTTCTTGAATCCCGGGGCATCCGCCGCCCGAGCGCTTCTGGTCAGCTGCCCGCCCGCCCTTTAAAACCCCTTTTTCAGCAGACTGCTAGCGGACCTGTTCGATCACGAGGGGATAGCGGAGCTTCAAATCCCCGTTGAGGAGCACCTCGACGGCGTATTCACCCGGCCTCGGCAGCTCCAGGTTGTTGAAGCGGGCAATCACCGAGTGCCGCGACTTGAGGGTGGACAGCTCGAAGGCCGTCTCCTGATCCCGAGCCAGCTCCGCGCCCGCCGGGTCCAGGATGCGGCTGTACTGACGGAAGTTTCCCACCCCGCCGATCCAGCCGTTCACGACGAAGAGAACCGGGTGCACTGCGGGGAATTCGCGCGCCCCCACGGTCTCAAACAGGCCGAGGAGGATGAATTTGCCGTTGTCCTCGCGCCGGACGTCGTCGCAGAGAACGGAGTACAGAAGGGCCGGTTCGATGGTCGTGGCCATGCCTGCGGGTCCGGCCCGGTCCTATTTCCGAGCCTGCTTCTCGATGATCGCTTCCAGGCGGGCCTTGTCTTCGGGAGTCAGCTGGCTGAATTCGATCCCCGTGTCAAAGCTGGCGCCCCGGCGCACCTCCCCTCGCCGCACCACCCAGACCACCGTGCCACCGGACTTCACGGGCGGCTTGCCGTCGTCGAGCTGCAACTCAAGCTCCACCGGCGAGAAGATGTCCACGCTGCGCTCCAGGAGGACACAGACCCCCCCGAGCCCCACGTTTTCCGTCACCGCTGAGATGGACGAGGCCTCCCCCTGTTTACGGAGGATCACCGTACACTTGTATTTCGCCCGAGGAAAACGCCGCTGATCAATTCCCTGCCACACGAGGAACCTCCGCTCTTTTCACTTGGTTATAGAGGATAACCAATCAAATTGCAAGTCCCTTCGGATCATGGTAGCCTGTCTGTCGAGGCGGGCATGTACGAAACCTTCTACGGTTTTCGGGAAAAGCCCTTCCACGTGACGGCGGATCCCAGCTTCCTGTACCCGTCCCGCCAGCATCAGGAGGCCCTGGCTCACCTCCTCTACGGGATCCGCGAGCGGCTCGGTTTTTTGCTGATCACGGGCGAGGTGGGAACCGGGAAGACCACCCTGTGCAAGGCGCTCCTCAACCAGCTGCACGGCCCGGCGCGGACAGCCCTGATCCTCCAGCCCACCCTGAGCCCCGCCCAGCTGCTCCGGGCGATTCTCCGCGACCTCGGCCAGGAGATCGGCCGTGGCAGCCGCGGGGAGCTTCTCCAGGCGATCGAGCGGTTCGTCATTCAACAGGCGGAGTCGGATCACACCTGCGTGGTGATCCTGGACGAGGCCCAGGGGCTCAGCGCAGGCAGCCTGGAACAGGTTCGCCTCCTCTCCAACGTCGAAACCCAGAAGGCGAAGCTCCTGCAGATCGTGCTCATTGGGCAGCCCGAGCTCTCCCAGCGGCTCTCCGCGGACCACCGCCTGCGGGCGCTGGACCAGCGGATCGCTGTGCGCTACCACATCCAACCCCTGGATGAACCGGAGGTTTCGGCCTACATCCAGCACCGCTTGCGGATCGCCGGCGCTCCGGCGGAGGTGCGCTTCACGGATGCGGCGACGGCGCTCATCGCCCGTTCGTCGGGCGGAGTCCCACGCCGCATCAATCTCTTGTGTGATCAGGCATTGCTGGCGGGCTTCGTCAAGGAAACCCGGACCATCGATGAGTCGCTGGTCCTGCAGGCCTGCGCCGTCGTCACGGCGGATCCCGAGCCAAGCCCCGTGGTTGAAGTGACCCATTTGAACTGACCCATGAGGAGGAACCGATGAGTCTCATTGCCGATGCGTTGCGCAAAGCCGGATCGAGCCCTGATCCAGACCCTGTCCCCTCCGAGTCGCCCCGGAAGCCCCTCTGGCCCTATCGCGCCGCTCTCCTTGGCCTGACCGCGATGGTCCTGGTCGGTCTGGGCCTTCTGAAGCGCCAGGCCGATCGGCCGCTGCCCCCCACTGCGGGGCTCACGGCGCCTGCCGCTGCGAAGGCACCCCAGCCCCTCGGGATTCAGCTCCTCCGCCAGGCAGAGGGCAGCCTCAGCCTGAGCGGAATTGTGCGCGCGGGAGAGGGCAAATCGCTGGCCGTCATCAACGGGCGCGTCCTGGAGGAAGGCGATACGGTCGGTGCAGTCCGGCTGGTGCGGGTGGAATCGGATCAGGTGCAGGTCGAAGAGAACGGAACGGTCCGGACGCTGAAGCTGGGAAACTAAGAAGCGACCCTGAGGCGGGGCCCCTCCCTACCGGAAGCGGACGAAGGCATCCCTGAAGTCCGCGAAGCGCGGATCGCCGGCCAGACGCAGCTGCTCCAGATCGGCCTCCTCTCGCGTCACAAAACTTCCCACGTAGACCCGGTAGCGCGGACGGCCATCCCGCCGGAGCTGCTCCACAAGGAAGGCATCGTACTGCAGGCGGCGGAGGGCCGAAAGGGTTCGCTCCGCCAGAGCGCGGACATCGTAGACCGCCACCTGAACCGTGTAAGGGCTCAGCTCACCGACGGGAACAGGGGAGGCCTGAATCCATCGGACCCCGCAGAGGTACCCCATCGCCGCCAAGACGAAGAGGGCCGCACCCACCTTTCCCCATCCCCGGAACCTCGCGCTGGGCCTGCGCCTGTCGGGAGCAGGATGCCTCAGCTCATCCAGCTGAACGGCAAGCCGTTCCCGCTCCCTCCGGAGCGAAACCAGCTCCGAACGCAGGCGTTGAAGCTCGCCGTTGAGGATCTCCGACCCGGTCCACTCGGGGCCGGCCGCAGCGGGCGCTGAGCCCCTCCCGCCAGAGGCACGGTACGCGCCGTATAGCTTGCGCTGGATCTCCTCCTCGGTCAGGAGCCCGATTCCCTGAATCTCCGAGGTCCGATGGTCCCGGGTCATGTCAGTCTCAACCGATACCGTACCAGGGTCACCTCGCCCAGCGCCCACCGGCCCTCTTCTCGGAACCCGATGGCCCGGCAGAGTTGGATCGCCCGTTCCATGCGTGCGGAGGTTTGTATCATGACGTCCCGAAAACCCCTCTTCCGGCAGAAGGCCACGGCCTCCTCGAGAAGCCGCCGCCCAATCCCCTTCCCCCGATGGGAGGCCTCCACGAACAGCCTGCGAAGAAGCGCCGTGTGCGAGTCCTCCGCCTTCACCCCGCAGGTGCCGACGATCCGGCCCGCATCCTCCGCCACAAGGAAGATGCCGTTCGGGCCCCGGTACGTCTCCGAGAGCCGCTCGAGGTCATCGACCGGGTAGGCTGCCTGGTCCGCCGAGAACTCGCGGGCGAGTATCCCGGACACCAGCTCCACAATCCGCGGAGCGTCCGAGTGAACGCACGGACGGATCGTCACCGACCTTACGGGATCTTGTAGACCCGGTCGTGCCGCCTCACCCTTCCCGACACCTTGACCCCGATCTGCTGGCCCTTCTCGGCTTCGCTGATCGGGGCCCGGTCGATCTGCATCGAGGAGATCGTCTCGATGAGGTCCGTGGTGTGCCCGCGAATCCATATCTTCTCGCCCACCTTCAAGGAACCCTGGGTGATCTCGAGGATCGCGGCACTGGGAACGGCAAAGAAGCCAACCACGCGTCCAATCTCTTCCCCTGCTGGAGTGGCAGGGGCGGGTGTCTGCTCAGGCATCTTGGACCTCCTGCGGGTTTTCCTATCCTATTCCAAGACAGCGGCGCTGTCAACGCCGACCATTCGGATGAGGATGAGGCGGGGCCAGCACATGCTCCAGCGCGGCCCTGGCGGCCTCCTGGCTTGCCGCCTTCTTGCTCGGACCCGCGCCCTGTCCGTATTGGCGGCCCTTCCACCCGACCGAGACGTGAAACCGGCGCCGATGCCCCGGGCCGCTCTCTCCGAGTATCCGGTAGTCCGGGGTGGCCTTGAAGTATCGCAGGACGTATTCCTGCAGAAGGGATTTGTAGTCCGCCGCAGATTCTCCGGTCTCCACCGACTCGATCTCCCGGCGGAAGAGCCGCCGGATGAGCTTGGCCGCCGCAGGCAAGCCCTGATCCAGAAAGAGTGCCCCGAGAACCGCCTCCAGGGCGGAGCCAATGACCGATGGGCGCCGGCCCTCCCCCCGCGACGTCTCCCCGTGCCCCAGAAGGATCCACTGATCCAAGTGCAGGGCCGAGGCGATCTCGCCCAGCGTCGCGCGGCTCACCACCTGCGCCTTGACCTTGGCGAGCTCCCCAACCTCTGAACCCGGATAGTGGCGGTACAGCTCCTCCGAGATCACCAGGCCGAGCACGGCGTCCCCGAGAAACTCGAGCGTCTCATTGTCCCTCTTCTCTGGGGGCAGCGCCCCCGTCTGGGCGAAGGATCGGTGGATCAGCGCCAGGTGGAGCAGCGCAGGCCGCCGGAACCGAACCCCCAGGGCTCGTTCCAACCGACGCAGCTCCTTGACGCGATCCCGACTCAGCTCTGACCGGAAGAGGATCATCTCATCAATCCTCCAGAACGGATCCCACCGCCGCACGGATGATGCGCTCGGGCAGATCAGGCCGGACCACGCAGCGGCCGATCGCCACCGGCAGTACCCACCGGTTGCGGCCGCTCGCCCACTTCTTGTCGTGCGCCATCGCCCGGAAGAGGGCATCCCGGCGGATCCCGCGTGCCGATCGGGGCAGCCCCAGATGGTCCAGGGCTTCGTGGATCCGCGTGCGCGCCGATCCCGTCAGCCAGCCCATCCGCCATGAAATTTCCGCAGCCACCCGGATCCCCAGGCCCACCGCCTCCCCATGCGTCACGGATCGGCGATAGCCGGAGGCCGTCTCCAGCGCATGCCCGAAGGTGTGACCCAGATTCAGCAGGGTTCGGATCCCCCGGGTCTCGAATTCATCCTGCTCGACCACCCGGGCCTTCACCCTGGCCGCCCGCGCAATCATCCAGGAGGCCTTCCCGCGGTCCGCGCGCAGCTCGGCAACCGGCGTTCTCTCCAGCAGTGAGAACAGGGGCGGATCCCCCAGGATCCCGCACTTGAGCACCTCCGCCAAGCCCGAGCGGAACTGCCGGTCGGAGAGCGTCGCCAGGAAGCTGGTCTCGATGAAGACCAGCCTCGGCTGAATAAAGAGACCCGCCAGATTCTTCCCCTCGGGCAGATCGATCCCTGTCTTTCCACCGATGGAAGAATCCACCTGGGCGAGCAGGGTGGTGGGGAGTTCAACGAAGGGAATCCCCCGCCGGTAAAGCCCGGCCGCCATCCCTCCCACGTCGCCGATCACCCCGCCGCCGGCCAGGATGAGGAGGAGCCGCTTGCCCGGGCCGTCCCGCCGGGCCAGCTCGGTGAGCAGCCGGCCCAGGGTGGAGATCCCCTTGCTCCGCTCCGAATCCATGACGGTCACCGCCTGGAACCGGAAGCCAGCCCGCTGCAGCGCGGCCCGAAGGGAGGGGCCGTGGTGCCGCAGGATCGATCGGTTGCTGATCACCACCGGCTCCGTTCCCAGCTTCAGACGGCGCAGGAGATGCCCGAATCCGGCGAGATGCCCGGATCCGATCCGGATCTCGTACCTCCGGGGCCCCAGACGAACCGGGATCCTGAAGAAGCGCTTCATCCGGTCATCACCCCCAGGGCTCGAGCGAGGAATCGGACGATCGGCCACAGGACCCGGTCGAGGACACCCAGATACAAGAGAGCCACCACCAGCACGATCCCCCACTGCTCCAGGAGCAGAAGGAGGCGAGCCGCCTGCGCAGGCAGCAGACTGGCCAAGATCCGGGAGCCGTCCAGCGGCGGGATCGGGAGGAGATTGAACGTCCCGAGCACCAGGCTGATGAGGGCCAGCGTGCGCAGCAACGAAGCGGCCAACGGGAAACGGGCCGGACCGAGAATCTGCACGAGGGCCGCCGCGACGACTGCCAGTGCGAGGTTGGCCGCCGGCCCCGCCAGGCCGACCCACAACAGATCCCGCTTCGGGTGCCGGAGCAGGAAGGGATTGATCGGGACCGGCTTGGCCCAGCCGAAAACGAACGGGGCACGCAACAGCAGGAGGACCAGCGGAAGCGCTACCGTCCCCACCGGATCCATGTGCTTCAACGGATTGAGGGTCAGCCGTCCCGCCTCCTTGGCGGTCGGGTCTCCGAGGGACAGCGCCACCCAGCCGTGGCTGACCTCGTGGATCACCACCGCCATCATGAAGAGGGGAAAGAGGACTGAAAAGCCAATGAGCTGCTCGATCAACGCAGCGCTCGCGGAAGAGAGATGTCCGCCACCGTCACCGGCCCGGTCCAATGCCTCGCCGAGGGCTTCATGCAGCCGACCTTGGGGAGCCCGCACGTCACGGTGGCGGTCGCCCGGATGGCGACACCCGCCGGAGTCCCGGTGTCCGCCGACAGACCCGAGGGTAAATCCACCGCCAGCACCGGGCAGCGCTGCCGGTTCGCCCACACGATCCCGGAGCGGATCGGCTCGCGCACCTCGCCTGCCGCACCGGTCCCCAGCAGGGCATCCACGATTCCCGCCGGACGACGCCCCAACCGCCGCCAGCCCATCCATTCCTCCGGGGTATCCACGCGCCTCAGCGCAAGCCCAGCCAGACGCCGCAGAATCTCCAGGTTGGTTGCTGCAGCGCCCCGAGCCCGCGCCGGATCGGAAAAGAGAAGCACCTCCACGGGAATCCCCCAGTTGTGCAGATGCCTGGCCGCCACAAACCCATCCCCTCCGTTGGACCCGCCCCCTGCCAGAACCAGCACCGGCACCTGCGAGGAGGGATGCCGCCGACGGAAGATCCTCCGCGCCGCCCGAGCCACGGCCAGGCCGGCGTTCTCCATGAGGATGATCTCCGGGATGCCGAACTCCTCCTGCGCCCTCCGGTCAATCTCGCGCATCTGGGCCGCGGTCACCGCCTTCATCGCTCCGGCGGGTGCCCCACCATCATCGGACCTTGGCGCCGGCAGCCAGGGACCGCTCCGGCACGACCAGCGACAGCGTCCCGCCGTCCTGAGCGGCCAGGAGCATCCCCTGCGACACCACACCCCGCAGGGTCGCCGGCTCCAGGTTGTCCACGATCACGATCCGCTTGCCGACGAGCTCCTCCGGCCGGTAATGGCGGGCAATCCCTGCAACGATCTCCTTCCTCTCGGAGCCGGTGTCCACAGTGAGGATGAGAAGCTTGTCCGCATTCGGATGCGCCCTCGCCTCCAGGACGTGGGCCACCTTGAGCTCCAGTCGTCCGAATTCCTCGATCGTGATCATTCGCTCCCTTTCTCCCCCGGCTGACTCACCGCCTGCACGAAGGTGACGTACGACTCGTGAACCCAGCCGCGGCAGCTCTCCGGCACCTCGACCGCCATCCAGTCGCCCAGATCCTGCCTGACCTGCAGTTTGGCCTCTGCCGAAACAGTTCCCAAACTGGTCGAGGAATCGTTTGCCCCCGCCCGCACGTGCAGGCGTTCCCACCGGACGACCGCCGCCTCCCCTGCCCGCTCCAGCCCCTCGCTCCGGACATATCCGGAGACATCCCCGGGGACCTGGACGCCGTACCACTCGCCGACCTGCTGCATTACCGTCACGCGTGTCCTCCATGGAAGGGAGCCGAGCACCTCGTACGAGCGTCCCGGGCCGGCTCGCAGATTCACCCGGTCTCCGGTGATCAGGCCTTCAAAGGGAAAGACGGCCTGCTCGGCCGCAGCAGAGCTGGCGGCGGAGTCCGCCCGGATCGGGGAGATGGCGCAGAGTGAGAGGATGGACGCTGCCAGAAGCGGCCGCCAGGAATCCAAGGAGGTTACTTCTTGGGCTTGGTGCCCGCGGCGGATGGAGCCGGGGCCGCCGCGGATGGCGCCGCAGCGCCCGGCGCGGCAGCGGCTCCCTCTGCAGCCGCACCCTCCGGGGCTGCAGCCGCTTTCTCTTTCTTGATCCGGATCTTCAGATGCTTCACCTTCGGAAGGCCCAGGCAGGAAGCCGCCTTCGGGTCGAGGGATCCCCTCTCCTCGAGGACCCGCACCCGCTCCAGTCGGGACAGGACCGATCGGTGACGTTTCATCGTCTCGGTCGCTTTGAGACTGCGATGAATGGACATATCCCTGATTACCTCGATGACGCGGACAGACGCTTGATGAAGGCGTCGCGGTACGTTTTCCTTAAACCGGCCAACGCTGCCTCTGCTTCCTCCCTCGTTCGGAAACCGACCGCACGCAGCTCGAGATACCGCCCTTGCCGGATCACCTCGCAGGAGACGCCCGAGCGGACCAGCCGCTGTGCCTCCTCCCGCGCCGCTCCCTGGCCGGCATAGGTGGCCAGCTGGATCCCGTACCTTCCTTCCGCCCGTTGGCCAGCCGGTCCGACAGGGGGCGCGGCAGGAGGGGGGCTGTGGACCGAGGCCTCGACCGTCGGAAGCGGCTTGGCCGCGGCCGTTCCGACAGAGGCCTGAGCCGTCGTCGGCGCAGGCACCCCAAGCTGTTTGCCCCGCTCCACACCCAGGCAGAACCCTGCCAGCATCACCAGGACCAGCCCCAAACCGGCGAAGACCAAATCCTCGTAAGCAACCTTCAAACGGAGGAACCTTCCCGGGAATGTGGAGAGCCACGCCGAGCGTTTGGGACCCGGCTGGCCTGGGAGACCCGGAAACAGCTCACGCTCCGCCATCGCTTTAATCTATCACAGCCCGCTTTCCCCGTCGATAGGAAAGGGAGGGCTCCCTTGGCTCCGGACAGGTGGTCTCAAGAGCGAAACCAACGTCCTGAGCGGCATACGCCTTAATCTGCGCAGGCAGGATTCTACCAGCCCCGAGCACAACGCGAGGCCGCCAGCAAGCCCCGGGCCTGGACGAAGAGTTTCTGTGTCCGCGACAGTTAGTGCCCATTTCAAAACGTCATCCTCGCCCTCGGTCCCTCGATCGATGTCGAGGGCAGGCGTGGCCGAGGGCAGGCTCCAGCGAGGATCGGATTCCCGCTGGAGTCTACCCTCGTGTAAACGAGGGCGGGAATGACGGGAGGTTTTGAAACGTGCTCTTAGTATACTGGCCCTGGCAGTAAACCTCGGAAGGTTTCCTCAATCTCCCTGTTGACATCCCGTTCCTCCACCCATCGCGAGACGAAGGGGCGAAGCATCAGGTAGCCCTGGCGTGACGGATCCGCAAGATAATCGGTCAAATTCCTGCGAAAGGCTCCGAAATATTCGTGCGATTCAAGGCGGGAAACGGCATCCAATACGACTTGCGGGTCAGGGCTGAACCGGAGGATGAAGTAGACGTAGAACAGATCCTTGTCGCGCTTCAGGGAGTCAGAGCGGCTGACAAAAGTGATGCCCTTATGATAGAGAAACAGCTCCGGTCTTGCCACCTGGACGGCCAGCCTCCTCTGCGGAGGCCCCACTTGAAGGGTGACCGGATCCCTCAGGAGGATCTCAAAGGCTTCGATCCGATGGCAGGCCAGCTTCCGACCCAGGAAGCGGTTTAAGGTGTCATCGGAGGTCTCGAATGAGGTGATGAACTCCAGCTTCATTTCCAGGTTGCCCTCTTTGTAGATGAACTCGATCGGGTCGGGATCCTTGTCGTGAATCCGCTCCATGGCCAATCCCATTGTTTTAAGCCGGTCGTAAACCGTGGGCTCAAACTTCCTGGGACCCGTCTCCTGAACGCCCAGGTCGACATCCATGGTCGTTGGAATGTTGGGAATCCTCTTCCTCCAAAGGTATGTCGCATAAAGGGTGGGGCACCAGCCGCCGACAACGACCAGACGCGGCAGCTCGGGGCTTAGGGCAATCAGGGTGTCCAGAAAAGCCCGTTCCAATCGTTCCAATTCAGACAAGGGTCCGGCCTCGCTTTTTAAAGAATTCCTCCAGGTGCTTGGCCTCTTCGGGACCGCTGGGAGGGAATGTCGTCAAGTCCAGATAAAGCTGAAGGTTGGACACCACCCGATACCCTTTCACCTTCCGGGAGTCCCGAAAAACGGAGCTGCGGTAAAAGGGCGAAGCGAAGCAGATGTTTCCGCCGCGAGCCAGCTTGTACACGAGCTGCTCCCGTTCCAACTGTTCAAGGTATTCCCAGAACGCGTCCCCCTGCTTGTCCAAATAGACAAAATGACGATCGTCCTTCAGATAGGGCGAGATCAGGCGGGTGGCGCTGAACAGGGTCAAGGCATATTCCACCCGGTCCCGGGCAAAGCGGTGGACGAAGACCTTTAAAAATTCTCCCCCCGGGTAGAGATAGGTGCTCTGCGTGTTGCGGTCAAACCGATAGGACAGGCACCAATCCTTGAGGAGAAGCTCTTTGCGGGCTGTCCGGGAATAACTCTCTCTGCCCTTCCTCTCCCGGTAAATGTACCCTAAAGCCTCCGCCCGGTTGAGGACCCCGCTGGCCAGACCTGCCGAGAGTCCTTCCCGACATAAGTCCGGAATGACCCACTTCCTCTGCGGCTCCCTTAAGAGGGCGCGCAGAACGAGGGAAGCCCGGTCGCTGAAGACATTCCGGATCGCTCGAGTCCTCACGACATTCTTCACTATTGACGATCTTTCAACATAAGTTGAAGTCCGACTCACAATGAAAGTATACCCTTCGAGACCGCCCGCTGTCCATAGCAAAAAGGAGGCGCGGGAAGGAGCGGGATCACCCCTAAGCAAATCCATACAGCTCATCCACGGGCTGGCCCAGCCCGGTCAGCATCAAGATGGGCAGCCCCCAGGGGAGGGAGAGTCTGCGCAACTGTTTCGCCACCTGGAGCCCGTCCATGCCGGGCAGACCCGCATCCAATACCACCAGACCGGGTCCGCAATCCGCCGCGTAGCTTCGCTCCCGTTGGTCGCTCGCAATGACGAGAACAGTCCGGATTTCCGATCGAATAGGGGGATGAGCTCTACACTCTGCAGAAAGGGGGCTCGAGCGGCTTATGCCGCGCTGGCGGGGCAGAGCCGCCGGAAATCACAGCGGCGGCATTTGCCCAACGTGGGGGCGGGCTCAAATGCGCCGGAGTGGACGGAGCGGACCAGGCCCAGGACCTGCTGCTTGGCCAGCTCGAGCGTGTCCGGCTGGCGATCGAAGGAGAGCCGGCTGTTGTCCTGAAGATAGTGGAAGCTGACCCTCCGCGGCTTGAGATTCAGCACCTCCTCTGCCGCGAGGGCGTAGAGCCAGAGCTGAAGCTGCTCCTCGAAGGTCGCCCGGTCCTTGGGCTTTCCGGATTTGTAGTCGATGATCTCCACCTCCCCGTCCGGAAGGGGATCGATCCGGTCGACCACCCCGTGGATCCGGCCGTCGGCCCACTGTAGCACGAAGGCCTTCTCCACATGCAGAGGCAGGCCGAAGTTCCCGTCGTGCTTCCGGTAAAAGGCGCTGAGGAGTTCCAGGCCAAGCCTCTGGAATCCCTCATTCTGGACCGGCTCACCATAACGCCCCGGGGCCCAGCAGCGCTGGAATACCACCCGTAGCTCCTCCAGCGGCGGAACGCCTCTTTGCATGATCTGCTGGTAGAACCACTGGAGGGCTCGATGGAGGTCCGATCCGAGATTCATCTGGGGCGTCGCCCGGATAGGAATCCGGTAGACGTAAGCATAGAGGTATTTCCAGGGGCAGGAGCGGTACGCCTCCAGCTGCGTGAAGCTGAACCTCCCCTCGCCGCCCCAGGAAAGGGCCGGCACCCACGAGCGGGCAGCGCTTCCGATCGCCCGGGCGGACCGCCCCAGCTCGGTCCATTCCTGCAATGCCCGCGAGAAACCGGCCTCATCGGCGGGGGCAAGCATCCGGAGCCTGCGCAGGATCTCCAGGGCCTCCCGCTCCTTCCGCAGAACCGCCGGCTCCCCCGCGCCCGCGGGAAGGCCTTGGCCATCCAGCCCTGGGACCTCCACCGGCCCTTCTGCTGTCCGTCGGACGATCTGCCCCGCGGCCGCCCCCTCCAGCATCTCCCGCACAAAGACCGAGGGCCGGTACCGGGGCCGCTCCTGCGTCAGCATGACGAGCTCCTTTCGCGCCCGCGTGCAGGCCACATAGCAGAGCCGCCGCTCCTCTTGCAGATGCACATCCCCTGTCGGCAGAGGTTCCTTCATCAGCCCCAGCGGGAACGGAACCGGATCCGGCCTGGCCCGTCCGGGAAAGCGGCTCTGCACCATGCCCAGCAGGATCACCCGGTCGAACTCCAGCCCCTTGGCCTGGTGGATCGTCATCAGCCGCACCCGGTCCGGCGGATCCTCCTCCGGCTCCTCCTCCGGAAGATCCGCCTCCGTGAGGATGACCGAGTCCAGGTAGTCGAGAAAGTCCGGCAGCCGGCGCGCCTCCGGATGGTTCTCGGCGTACCGCGCCGCCAACCGGAGAAACCGCGACAACCCCCGCAGGGGATCCCCTGCGGGGCCCGGCGGAAGCCGAAAGGCCACCCGCAGGAATCCCTCCTCAACCACATGGGAGATCAGCTCGTCCGGAGCCGACCGCATCGCGCGTCTGCGCATCCCATCCAGTTCGGTCAGCAATTTCCCCACCTCGCGCCGGGTCGTCTCGGAAAGAGCCGAGCCCTCCAGGTCCCTCAGCGCCCGCTCCAAGGGGAGCTCCCTCTCCTTTGCCCAACGCCCCACCGCAACCAGCTCTTCAGCAGCGAGCCCCCAGGCCGGATGGCTCACCACCTGAAACATCGCCTGCGAGTCCTCAGGATCCGCCAGGACCCGGAGGTACGCCTCCAGGTCCCGCATCTCGGGCTGGCCGAGCAGGGAGACTCCGCCCCTCACCGAGTACGGAATCCCGCGGCGCCCCAACTCCTCCAGGAGATGCCGCCGTTGAGCATGGGCCCGATACAGGACCGCGATCTCCCGGAGGGGCTGCCCCTCGGCGGCCTGTCGCCCGGCCCACGCCTCGATCCGCTCGGCGGCTGCCCGGGCCTCCTCGGCATCCCCCGGGCAGAAGAGAAGCTCCACCGCGGGGCCTTCCGGATTCTCCGGCCGCAGCACCTTCCCGGGATCACTCCGGTCCGCCTCGTTACGCCGAATGAGGGCCCCCGCGACCGAGAGGATGGTGGCGGTGGAACGGTAGTTCCTGGTCAGGTGAACCGTCCGCAGCGTGGGGTAGATCTGCTTGAGGAGATGAAAGCTGGCATAGGAGGCGCCCCGGAACCGGTAGATCGCCTGATCGTCATCGCCCACCACGCACAGCCGCTCACCGGTCCCGGCGATCTGCCTGAGAAGCTCGATCTGCCCGACGTTCGTGTCCTGGAATTCATCCACCAGGATCGCCTGGAACTGCCCCCGCAGCTCTGCCAGGAGGGCGGGACGGCCCTTCCACGCCCGCAAGGTTTCCACGATGAGATCCCCGAAGTCCATCTTCCCCGCCCTCCTCATCCGCTCCTGGTAGAGACGGTAGACGCGGGCCACCTCCTCGGCACGGGCCATATCCCCTGGGTCGCCCAAGCCGCGGGCGTGGGCGGCGTATTCCTCGGGGCTCACCAGCTCGTCCTTGGCCCGGTGGATGAACCGGAGGAACCCGTCAATGGATCCGGTGGGATCCGACAGGTTCCAGTGGATGGCGAGCCGCAGGTCCGGTAAAAGCCGTCGGAAGAAATCCCATGCCTCGATCTGATCCAGGAGCCGCAGGCGGGACGGCAGCCCCAATTCCACCGCATGATCCTGCAGGAAACGGTGGCAGAAACCGTGGAAGGTGTAGACCCCCACATCCGCTGCTGCGCTTCCGCACAGGGACTCCACCCGCTCCGACATCTCCTGGGCGGCCTTCCGGGAGAAGGTCAGGGCGAGGATCCGGTCGGGCGGCAGAGACTTCCTCTGGAGCAGGGCGGCGATCCGGCTGGCGATGACGCGGGTCTTTCCGGTTCCGGCCCCTGCCAGGACCACCAGGGGCCCCTCCGTCAGGACCGCTTCCCTCTGTTCTTCGTTGAGCGCGCCGAGGAACGAGAGATCAGGGCCTGGCCGGGGCGGGGGCGGTCTCCTGCTCCTCTTTCTGCTCGATGGCGAGGGGGAACTCAAAATGGACGGCATTGGACGGAAGATCGGCTGGGTTGAAGTCGGTCTTGATGTTGTCGAGGAGCAGTCGGACGGAGGTGGCCTGGGGATGGGGCCGCGGGAAGGCCACGTAACCGTCATAGGCAATCCCCGGGTGCACATAGCCCGGCGCCAGCCGGACCTGCTTCATCAGGTAATGAAGCTTCCGGCCTCCCCCGGACCCGAGCGAGCCGGCCACCTTCAGCGGGGCGCCGTAGGGACCGGGCGCCAGGTCGCCGGTCGTCTTGGCAAAGGACCAGACGCTCGCCTTCGCCTCATAGAGGGAGGAGATGTTGTCCGGCGAGAGCTCCGAGTACTGGATGTTGAGGTTGTCGATCAGAACGAACCATTCGGGGTTGACGAAAACCTTCTTCCCGCTGTGGTTGGCCACCTTCACATAGAAGACCATCGTGTCCGGGGGATAGGGATTCCCGCCCGACAGGTTTCCGAAGATCTCCTTCTTGGAAAAGAACGCCTTGAGGTCGTCGGGGCTGGCGAACCGGATGGTGACGTCAACCCCGTCCTTCGATTGGGAGGCGGTGGCCGGATCCACCCGGATCACCGTCTTCGGAACCTCCGGCGGCCTCAGGCCGATCTCCCCCTTGGGCCGCTCAATCGTCGCGAAGCCGCCCCTGCAGCCGACAAGGAAGAGGCACCCCAGCCCGAGCAGCAGGAGCCGGCTCATCGGCCGCCCTCCCCGCGGGGCTGGATTCGAACGCTGGTGAAGGTTGAGGCGAAGAGCAGCTCGGGCCGATTCCAGCTCCCCGCCGCCTGAAACAGAAAAGGCTCTCCCTGACGGTGATCCTGCATGGCATCCTGTTTGAGAAGGTTCATGCCGATCAAAAGGGAACGGGCGAGCTGGCCGGTGAGCAGCAGATGAATCTTGCCCTGGCCGTCCCAGGAGCCCTGCCCCTGCGCGCGCAGGAGATCGCCCTGCAGCGCAAAGGCCTCGAGGAAGATCCCCCTGTCCCGGAGCCGGACGGTGGCCGCCCCGGTCGTCGTCACGGGACCGGCCGACAGGATCTCCTGGGCCAGCGGCCTGCGGATCCCCCACGAAGCCGGGTCCATCCGGATCTCTCCGATCCGCCATTGGGTCAGCAGATGCCCCAGGAGCAGTGAAACCGGGACGGATCGGACCCTGGCCCGCACCACGTGGAGTCTTGCGCCCTTCCGGGTGTGCAGACGGATATCCTCCAGATCGATCCATCCCCACGGGGTCCATCGGGCCCTCGCCACGGAAACCGCCCACCCGCTGTCGCCGGTCGCGCCGGCGCAGAGCCACTGCACCGGCGCGGTGGCCGGATAGGGAATGAATCCCAGCAGGCCCACCGCCAGGGCAGCCCCGAGCCACCGGCCCTTGAGAGCGCCTTTCAGCATCCAAGAAGCGCCTCCATCTTCTTGCTGCGGACAAGTCTCAGGAAAGCCTCCACCACCTTCGGATCGAACTGCGTCCCGGAGTGCGAGGAAATCTCGCGGGCCGCCTGCTCCGCCGTCATCGCCTTCCGGTACGGCCGGTCGCAGAGCATGGCCTCGAAGGCGTTCGCCACGGCGAGGATCCTGGCCCCCAGCGGAATCGCCTCGCGCCTCAGGCCCTTCGGGTACCCGGTCCCGTCGTAGCGCTCATGATGGTACAGGATGATCGGGATGGCCGGCTCCAGAACCTCCAGCGGCTCCAGGAGTGACGCCCCCTTGACCGTATGCTCTCGCACGAGGGCCAGCTCCGCCGGCTCCAGCTTGGTCGGCTTGCGGAGAATCTCAGCGGGGATGCCGAGCCGGCCGGCGTCATGGAGGAGCGCCGCGTACTGAACCGACCTCTGGAGGGCGGTCGGGACGCGCAGCTCCTCGGCGATGCGGAGCGCCACATCGGCCAGCACCTTCCTCCGGGATGGGCCCGGCCCCACGGGGGCGTGGGGATCCATCCCATCCAGGATGGCGCTGAGGCTGCGGATGGTGCCCCACGTCACCCGCTCCTGCGACTCGTACATCTGCGCATTCCGGATCGCCACCACCGCCTGCTCCGCCAGCGTGGTGAGGATCTCCTGGTCCAGCGCGCCGAAGGCGGGCGACTTGCCCAGGCGGGACGCCACGATGACCCCGACGCACTCCTCCTCCACCAGGGGGACGGCCATGACCCGGCTCGTCAAGCGGGCCTTGCAGGTGGCCGCGACCCGCGCCGCAATGCCTCGACCGACCCGCAGCGGTCCGCTGACGAGGCGATCCCCCTCCATCACCACCATCGCCTCCGGGATCAAGCGCCCCTTGCCCCGCTCCTGCAACCAGATGCCGCAGGACTGCGCCCTCAGTACCTGGCAGCAGAGGCGAGCCACGCGCGGCAGCAGTTCCTCCAGGTCCAGCGTCGAGGCGATCAGCCGATGGACCGTGTGAATCGTGGAGAGGGCCACGCACCTCGGCTGGATTGAATCGGAGAGGGTCTTCAGCTCCTCCGCCTGTTCCTTCTCCCGCACGGCGGTTTCCAGGGCAGCGGCCCCCACCTCCAAGAGGGAGGCGGGGAAGGAGCGGTCGCTGTGGCAAACCGCCAGGTATCCCTCCACCCCCTGGTCTCGCACCACCGGAACGCAGGCGGCGTACTGCTGGATCGGGCAGACGAACTGAACCGGACCCTTCCGGGCCCGGACCTGCGCCAGCGCCTGAAGGAAGCGCCGCTGGCACGTGCGGCGCTGGAAGCCGGCATGACGGACGAAGGAGCAGGTACGGGAAGCGGTCGAATAGTCCAGGCCCGCAGGCCGCTCCCCGGCGATCTCCCACCAGATCGGCCGGGAAGCGATACCGGTCAGGGCCCGCTTCAGGCGCAGCACCACCGCGCCTTCCGTCCATTTCGATAAGAGGCCGTTGGCTGACATCCTTTGATCCTGTCTCATTTCTATTATACCCGCGGAGTGAAGAGCTTGCGGTACTCTTCCTCGGCGTAGCGATCCGTCATGCCGGCGATGTAGTCGCAGATCACCCGGTGCCGATCCTCCCTCTCCAGCCTCGCCCGTGTCGTGTCGGGCAGCTGCTCCGGCTTGCGCAGGTACGCCCGGAAGAGGGCCTCCAGGAGCCGCTGCGCCCTGTCCGCCATGCGGACCACCCGGTAGTGGTGGTACAGGCGCCGGTCGAGAAACTCCTTGAGGGGCTGGATCCGCCGGCGCATCCCGGGCGGGTTGCCGATGAGGTCCCCCTGAAGCGCCTGCGCGGCCGCGGGGGAGCGGATCTTCCGGCGCTGGATCGCCCGCTGAGACTCCCGGATGAGCACGGTGACCCGCAGGTCAATCAGGGAGCGGATGATCGAATAGATCCGCTTCTGCGCGGGCAGGCGGGGGTGCGTGGCCTGGACTTGACGGCGAACCTCGCGCCAGATCGGCAGCTCATTCAACTCCTCCTCCCGGATCAGGCCGGAGGTCAGCCCGTCGTCAATGTCGTGGTGGTCATAGGCGATCTCATCCGCCAGGTTGACCACCTGCGCCTCCAGGCTCAGGTTGCCCGACGGCTTGACGGAGAATCCGGGCAACGGAACCCGGTGCTTGTTCAGACCCTCGCGAATCTCCCAGGTCAGGTTCAGGCCGGGAAAGGAGGGGTACCGCTCCTCCAGAAGATCCACCACGCGCAGGGCCTGAAGATTGTGGTCAAAGCCGCCGTGCCCCTCCATCAGATCCCGCAGGGCATCCTCCCCGGAGTGACCGAACGGCCCGTGCCCCAGGTCGTGGGCGAGGGCGATGGATTTGACGAGATCGGCATTCAGCCGCAGGGCGCGCGCCACGGTCTCTGCGATCTGCGCGACCTCGAGGGAGTGCGTCAGTCGCGTCCGGTAGTAGTCTCCCTCATGGATGACGAAGACCTGCGTCTTGTACTCCAGCCGGCGGAAGGCGGTGGAGTGGATGATCCGGTCGTGGTCCCGCTGGAAGCAGGTGCGGTAGGGATGCTCCGGCTCAGGATGGACGCGGCCTCTCGAAGCGCTGGACCGGATGGCGTACGGGGCGAGGACCTTCTGCTCGATCCGCTCCTGCTCTTTCCGGGTGAGCATCTCAGGAGCGGAGGGCAGGCGCTCCGGACCTTCCGCCCCTCCGCAGCAGCCGATAGGCGGACTGCAGCGATTGAGAGATCACCTTCGTCTGCGCCACAGTCGGCATGAAGTTGGTGTCGCCGTTCCAGCGGGGAACGATGTGCAGGTGCAGGTGCCCCGGGAACCCCGCGCCGGCGGCCCGGCCCAGGTTCAGGCCCAAGTTGAATCCTTCCGGTCTCATCGCCCGCCGGAGGCGACGGATCCCCTCCTCCGCCTGCCGGAAAAGGTCACGCCATTCCTCCTCCGTCAGCTCCCCCAGCGCTCCCACGTGCCGATAGGGGGCGATGAGGAGGTGGCCGTTGTTGTATGGGAAGAGGTTCAGCATCGTGAACGTCCGGCGGCCCCGCGCGATCACCAGATTCCGTGCGTCGGACCGGGACCGGCCCTTCGCGCAGAAGAGGCAGATCGAGGAAGAGCCCTTGCGCATCTGCGTGATGTACGCCTGCCTCCAGGGGGCCCACAATGGGGCTGTGCTCATCCGGCCACCTCCGCGGCTGCTGGTGCCCGGGTCCGGGCCATCCCCGCTTCGGGGAGTGCCCCGCCCGCGCACCGCCCGCGATCCC
>CAYJQV010000011.1:0-34150 GCA_964372395.1 uncultured Planctomycetia bacterium
TGGACCTTGTCTTATCCAAGGCTCAAAACGGTACAGTTTGACGGGGAGCACCTCAGTTCCTTCGCGTGCCGTCTCGCCCGGCGCAAGAAAAAGCCTGAACGGTCCATGCCAATGAGGTGGTGGCCGTCCTGCGCAAACGGAATCAGGGTCCGCCCGGTTTCACAACCTGCGTCCAGGATCGTCAGTTTCCGGTCGCTAAATCGTTCGCGGAGGGCGGACCGAATCAGGCAAAGATCCTCATTCACCTCAGGGTGAGTGAGGGATTCCTCGTACGCATCGTAAAACGACGGATCGTAATCCCACACCGCTCGCAAGATTCGACGAGCCAACATTCTCATTCTTCACACCTCATACCAGCCCTTCAGCTTTCGGCGAAGTTGCTCGTACACCTCCCGGGTCATCTCCAGCTCGTCGGTCACCCCACCACCTCCGTATCGACGATCCATCGGTCCATGGCCGATCGTGCGCAGGCCGTCGCTATCTCGGTCAGCTGAACATGGTGGAGGGGGCAATGCTGCGCCTCATCGGGGTACCGCTCGCCCCCCACCGGGCAGAGCTTGATGAGGAGCCCTGCGGCCCACAGCCATGCGATCATCCTGCGACAGGACTGGGGCGTCATCCCTAATCCACCGGAGAGTCTCCCTCCGGCGGGGAAACTGCTCCCTGGCCCGCGAGCTGCTCAAGCGCCTGAAGGTACTTTGCGCTCGTTTTCTCGACGATTTCCCTCGGCAAGGCCGGCGCGGGCGGATTCTTGTCCCAACGGATCCCCTCCAGATAATCCCGCACGTACTGCTTGTTGAAACTCACCTGCGGCCTGCCCGGGGAAAACTCTTCCACCGGCCAGAAGCGGGAGGAGTCCGGGGTAAGCAGCTCGTCGATCATCTCACCTCCTCCTCCTCCCAAGACACCGATCAAGGCCAACCCGCTGGCCCGGAGGCCGTGGTGGCGCATCCGATAGCGCCAGCCGCCGGCGCCTCTTTTTAGGGAGCTTTCCCGGTGAGCCGGTGAACCGCCTCCTCCGTGCGCCCTTCGAGAACCGCCTCCAGCAACCGCTCGATCCGTTGGGTTTCAGCCGGCAGCAGCTCCCGTGCCGCCTCAATCCATTTCGAGATCTGCTCCGAGAGGTCCTCCAGGTTCGGCAGCGAGCGGCGCGTGGCGTGGTCCATCTGCCCCATCGTCCGACAGTAGACGCTCCCCACCAGGTAGGCATCGTCCAAATAGCCAAATAGTCCCGTGCTGCTGCCCTCCGGCAGGAAATCGTCTGGATGGTATAGGTAGGTCAAGAGGAACCCGTGGAGCTTCCTGAACCGGGCAGGAACGGCAGGATCCTCCAGCCACGCCTGAATCTGGGTGATCAGTTCCGGCATCACCAGGATCATGCTCCGCAGGCCCTTGGTGTAGCGCACCGCCTCCTTGGGCCCCACGCGCGCCCGGATCTTCTGGGCAAACGGATCCCGCGGGTCCTTCGCCAGCTGCATGAGTTGGCTCTTCAGCGCCCGTAACATGTCGAGGACACTCCCCTGCTTATTTTCGTTAACCGCTGACTGACCTTCGAACTTTAGCTTGACAGAGGTCTTTTATCAAACAGATAATATGAATTGAGATCATAGATTTAACCGATGATTCCTTTTAACTTCCATCACCTGTACTACTTCTTCGCGGTGGCGAAGGCCGGCTCGGTCTCGAAGGCCTGCGAGAAGCTTCGCCTGGCGCAGCCGACGGTGAGCGCCCAGCTCAAGCAGTTTGAGGGTTTCCTGGGCCGGAGACTTTTTGAGCGCCGCAAGCAGCGGCTGTTCCTGACCGAGGAGGGCCGAACCGTCCTGGACTACGCTGAAAGCATCTTCGAGCTGGGGCAGGAACTCCAGGAGACGCTGAAGGACCGGCTGCCTGGCGGAAGGCGCTCGATCCAGATCGGGATCCTGTTGGGCACCCCGCGGGCGTTCACCCACGCGTTGCTCTGCTGCCTCTTACAGCATGAGCCCGGGGCCCATGTGGTCACCCGGGAGGCCCCCTTGAATACCCTGCTGGGGGATCTGGACCAGCAGCATCTGGATCTCATACTCACCGACATCCCGGTCAGCGGCAGGGAGCAGGGAGAATACGCCAACCACCTGGTGGGCCGGATCCCGATCGTCTTTGCCGCAGCCCCCTCCCTGGCACGCCGATACCGAAGGTTCCCAAAGGATCTCAACGGGGCGCCGCTGCTCCTGCCCTCCGCCCCCAGCCAGGTGTACCAGCAGATCCAGGCCTTCTTGGTCGAACACAGGATTGAACCGCTGGTGGTAGCGGAGGTTCAGGACGTGGAGGTGGCCCGGCGGCTGGCCATCTCCGGATTCGGGGTGGCCCCTTTGAACGCCTACACGGTGGCTGTCAGCCAACCCCCGAGAGCCCTGAAGATTCTCTCAGGATCAACGCGGCACGCCATCTCCGAGACCACATACCTGGTCACCCGCAAGCGGAGGTGGCCCAACCCGCTGGCGGAATATCTCATCAAGACGTTCCAAATCCCCGCACCACCCCTACGAGGAGGACGACCTTGAACGGATCCACCAACGGTTACCGTACTTCAGGGACACGGGTGCGCGTCCTTTCAGCACTTCCTTCCCCCGCCGCTCCATAGCCCGCGTCCCAGGACGATGATCCCACCGATCCCCGCCAGCAGGAGCGCGCCGGGAAGCGAGCCGGCCGGCATATAGGCGATCAGCCCCAGGCAGGAGCAGACACCCAGAACCGGCACGAACGCCGACACGGTGAACGGGGCGGGGCCGCTCTCCGGGTGGCGCTTGATCCGCAGGAGGGCCGCGTGGACCGCAATGAAGACGGCGAGGAGGAGGGTGCTCGTGGTGCCGGCCAGAAGGGTGATGCTGCCGGAGAGGGCCAGGGCGACTGCGGCGATGAGGATCACCCCGATCGCCACGTGCGGGGTGCTGCGGGAGGGATGCAACCTGCCCAGCACCCGCGGGAGGAGCCCTTCCTGCGCCATACCGTAGACGAGGCGCGAGCCCATCACGAAGTTGAGGAGTGCGGTGTTCGATACGGCGAAGAGGGCCACGGCCGAGAAGAGATGCGGAGGGACCGCCGGGGCCGCCCGCTGAACCACGGACAGGAGCGGCGCAGGAGAGCCGGCCAGCTCGGCCGGGGGAACCACCCGCACCGCCACGAAGCTCACCAGCACGTACAGCCCCCCGGCCACGGCCACCGCCGCCAGGATCGCCCGGGGCAGGTTCTTCTCCGGGTCATGGGCCTCCTCGGCCACGTTGACCATGTCCTCGAAGCCGATCAGCGCGAAGAAGGCCAGCGCCGCCCCCTGCAGGAGCGGCGCGAACGGAACCGGCTGCGGGGCCGCCGGGACGGAGAGGGTCCCCGCCCGTGAGAGGAACCAGGCGCCGGCCGCGGCCACGAGGAGCAATCCCGAGAGCTCGATTGCTGTGCAGAGGATGTTGGCGCCGGACGACTCCCGGATTCCCCGGAAATTGATGAGCGCGAGCAGCGAGAGGAACCCCACCACGACCACCGGCAGGGGCAGGCCCGGGAGGAAAAGCCCCAGGTACCCGGCGAACCCGCGGGAGACGGTCGCCATGGAGACCGTCCCCGAGCAGAGGACAAGCCACCCGACGAGGAGGGCCAGCCACTCCGCCCCGAACGCCTCCCGGCAGAAGGTGGCCGCCCCGCCGCTACGCGGGAACCGGCTCGCGAGCTCCGCGTAGCTCAGCGCCGTGAGGAGGGCCACCCCCATCGCCGCCCCGAAGGCCAGCCACGTGGCGTCGCCGGCCGCGCCCGCCACCTTGCCGACGAGCGCGTAGATCCCGGCCCCGAGAATGTCCCCTACCCCATAGGCGAGGAGGGCCCAGAAACCCAGGGCCCGTCTGAGTGGGGTTATCGCTGACCCTCCTCAATTGCTTCGTCCAAAAGTCTGAGCCACCGACAGGGGTCGGCCGTCGCACTGCCGTTGCTCCGGCATTTCCTTCGCCGACCATGCCTGCGGCATGGTGCCCGGCTCGGTCAAACCTGCGACCCGCGGTTTACGAAAGTGGTGCTCTACCATTGAGCTACGCCGGCGTTGTGAGAATTATAGCCGTTCAGCACGTGGTTTGTCAGCGTCCTATTTACCCAGGGTGCGCTGCAACTCGCGTTCCAGGGTTGCTCGGAAATCCTTCGCGATCGCCTGATGGTCGCCCGGCAGAAAGAGCTTGAGCTCCTGAAGCGACTCGGGCTTCATCTGTTTGAGTCGAGTCAGAGCCTCCGCAAGAAGGTGGCGACGTTTCTGCGGCAGAAGACCCTTGCGTAGCATAAAGTACAGGTCGTAGAAGTCTCTCGGCTTGGCGCGGTCCAGAAGAGCTTTGAGCTTCTCTTCTGCCAGCAATTCCTGCGGCAGGTGCAGCAACGTGTAGGCCGGCAGAAAATCCCCGGCAATCAGCGCCGTCTCCGGCTTGACGGCCGCCCGGTCCCGGAGGGAAATCTCCAATCGGATCTCCGCGCGGTAATCTCCGAATCGATGATGGATGATCCCCAAATACCCTCCGCTGGTCGCCTTGGCTTCCTCAATGTCAATGGACACACCAACCCGTTCGACAGCGCTCAAGGACTCCGTGATCAATTCCTCGATCGCCGGCTTTCGGATCCCAAAACCGGAGAAGTCCAGGTCTTCCGAGAATCGGGGGGATCCGTAGATGATGCGAAGCGCCGTTCCCCCTTTAAAGAGCACTCGATCAGCCGCATGGCGCTGATAGAACGCCGACAGGAAAAGATGCTGGCAGTACTCTCGGGCGACGTTGATTGCCGTGGTCTGGTACTGCGTGGCCAGTTTCTGGATGGTTTCTGCGGCGATCATGGTTCGACTCCCCGCGGTCGCTCACCATGAAGTTTCTTAAGAAGCTGACGCAGCGACGGACGTTCAAAGAGCCGGGCGTAGGATTCTATCCGCTTCCAGTTCAAGCTCCGTAAGTCCAGGCGGTCATTCAAGGTTTTCTTCTTCAAATCCACAAAATACAACGTGTCCACCAAGGCCTTTTCTGGCGCAGCCATGAGGACAGTTTCTGCGCCTACCTTAACCGGTTCATACCCGGTAAATACAGACTTTTTCAACCGATGATATTCGAACGTTTTACCCAGCGCAGTCAGCACCCGCGTGGGACGTGAAGTCGCGGAGGTGATCGTGTAGGCTGCCTCTGGAATCAGGTGGTAGTACGACAAGGCGAATTCAAACGAGAGATACGAGGGCTCATAGAGCCGATTGGCAGCCGCCAGCTCTGAAGGGGGCTGATCCGTCAGACAGTAGAGCCCGTTCCGAAGCTTGAGGAACACACCTCGTTTAGCGTAGCGGTGCACGAGAAAGCGCGCAGCGATGGCAGAGATGCCCAAAACCCGCTGCAGTTCCAACGGGCTAAACAGCCGAAGCGCCCGTCTGCGTAGGGTTTGCTCGACAACCATAAGATTCATATTATTAGCCATACTGCTAATAATACATATTAAATCCCACTTGTCAAGTAGACTCGTGCACATCGTGATTACATAAAAAGTCTGTATCTTCACCGTTGCCCAAAATGCCCCTTGACTCTCCAGTGTGCTGGAGGGTGTATGCTAACTTCTGGAGGCAAAGATCATGCCAAAAAGCCGTTTGCGGATCGGGGAGGTGAGCAAGCAAACCGGTGTTCCCATCCGGACGATTCGGTTCTACGAAGAGGCTGGGCTTCTTCCCCCCTCTGACCGGCGGGCATCCGGCTATCGGGTTTATACGGAGCAGGATGTGGAGAAGCTCCGCTTCATCCGACAGGCCAAGCGGTTCGGCCTGACCTTGAAGGAGATCCGCAGCATCATGCGCTGCAGCCACCAGGGCTTGGAGCCGTGCTGCGACTTCGTCCGGGGGCTGTTCAACCAGAAGATCCAGGAGTTCGAAGGCAGGATCGCTGAGCTGACGGCGATCCGCAACCGCTTGAAAGCGCGGCTTCGCCAATGGGTCAGTCCGGCAGCGGCAAAGCGGGAACGCTACGCCGTCTGTCCGCAGATCGAATTACCAAAAGCAACCCAAGTGAAAAGGAGGAGCAACCGATGATCAAGAAAGATGGAATCCAAAGGGTCAATCTCTGCCCAGCCTGTGCGGCGTGTCCAGAGGTGGTGCTCGATGTCGCCAAGGAGGAAGTGCGCATCGGCGAGGAGGGCAACCTCGTCCAGTTGAACAAAGAGGCGTGGAACACGCTGGTCAAGAAGATTCAAACCGGCGAACTGAGGAAGATCTAAGGCGCCATGAAAGCGGGAAAACTGGGGGCTCTCTCAGCTGTGACCGCTTCCCTGTGCTGCCTGGGTCCAGCCGCATTGGCGGCGATAGGGCTTGGCGGGTTGGCTGCGGGAGCCCTCTTTGCCCGGCTGGGCTGGATCTTTCTTGGGCTGGCGACAGTTCTCCTGGTGCTGGGATGGCGCCTCTACGCCACGGAAGCCAAACGGTGCCAGCAGGCGAGGTGCCGGATGCCTGGACGTTCTCTCACCGTGTCAACGTTGGCGGCAGCCTCGCTCATCGTAGGGGCAGTCGCTCTCATGCATCTGTGGCCGCTTCTCAACCAATCCTGCGGCGCAGCGTGCCTTCGGTGAGCGATGGGTGAGGCCTGCTGCGAGTTTCATCCCCCCACGATCTGCGGCCCGGCGAAATGCCCTGCGTGCGCAGCCCTGGGCAAGCCGGTGCAACGGATCACCTTGGGCGCTTTGCTGAAGCCGGAATCCCGCCCGCGCATTCCGGTTCAGGAAGAGTTTTGTTTCTGCCGCACAGCCAGTTGTGACGTGGTCTACTTCCGACCGGGTGAGGTGCTGTTTCAGAAGAACGATCTGACGGTCAAGGTGGGCCTTAAAGAGCCCGACGATCCTTCAGCGCCCGTCTGCTACTGCTTCGGCTGGACAGCGCAGAAGATCCGGGAGGAGATCGCCCGGACAGGCAGGAGCACGGCGACGGAACAGATCAAAGCCCAGGTGAAGGCCGGCAACTGCACCTGCGAGGTGACCAACCCGCAGGGTTCCTGCTGCCTGGGAAACGTGGCCAGCGCGGTCGCCGACCTGGCTAAAATTGGATCGTGAGTTTCGTTCCCAGAACCTCGTTGCTGCTCCAATCCCGCCGGGTCCCGAGCTGATGCTGCAGCATGTAGTAGAGGTCCAGCGAGCTCCTGGCCCCGCGGAACTCTTTCAGGGGAAGGGAAACTCCGACAAAAAGCCGGTTCTGGTTGAATGCATCCCGCGTGTAATCGTAGAAGAGGTCGTCCGCCACGTACGGCGTCAGCTTCCGATCCCCCAGCCGGGCCGGGTACGCCAGCTTCGGCATGACCCGCATCTGAAACTCCTGCTCGCCGGAGCTTCCTTCGATGGTTCTTAGGGCCAGGCGCCCCCGAAGGGAAAGCTGAAAAGGCCCCAGGGTCGTCTTCGGGGTCACATCCAATTCTCCCGTCTGCTCATCCCGGTGCCTGCCCGCAGCGTTCTCACTGCGGACGAACAGGTACTGGAGCCCCAGCGTCAGGTGCTTGGAGGGTGAGAAGCGGACCCCCTGCCGGTATTCGTGGTAGAAGAGCTCGCTCGAATCGTCCCGGACCCGGGCCTCCGGCATGAAGAAGAGCTCCCACTCCGGATGGATGCTCTTGCGGATCTCCACGGTATGCCAAGTCTGAAAATCGTCACCCGCCCTGGCCAGCCGAATCCCGCCCAGGAAGAGCACGATCAATCCCACAGTCACGAAGACAACCCGCTTCATCGCGACCTCACTTACATGCCCAGGGCCAGGACCAGCAGCCCCGTCGCCACGATCACCGCTCCCGCCAGGGCGTGGGCGTAGCGCTCCATCCAGTCGGCCTGGATGAGGTGGACACCCGCGTAGCTCAGGCAGCTCTGGCCGACGATCATCGCAATCGTGACCAGCGAGAAGACCAGACTGACCAGCACAATGGTGGCAATCCCTCCCTGGTAGGCGAGGAACATGATCGGGATGAGCGGCTCGCAGGGGCCGAAGACGAGGATGGCGATGAGGATCCAGACCCGGCGGGCCGCATAGACCCTGACCACGTCCTGAACGGACCGGTGAGGGTGGGGGTGCTGGGCGTGCTTGAAGCCCCACAACAGATACGCGACCCCGAACCCGATGAGGAGCCAGATGGCCACCCCGCCCCGCCAGGCCTCCACTCCCTCGAGGCGATGGACGGCCCAGCCGGCCCAGAGGCCGACCATCCCGATGACAAGGGAGGAGGCCACGTGCCCGATCCCGGCCAGCGTGGTGATGAACGCCAGCTGGCCCATCCTCCAGCGCGATCCCCGGGCCAGCGCCACGAAGGGAAGCCAGTGGTCCGGCGCAAGGGCATGGAAGAAGGCGACGGAGATGGCTGACACAAGCAGGATTCCCATCCAAACCTCCTAAAACTGGTATGAAACGGAAGACAGAACTTCCAAGTCGGCCGTTTCCGGAGCCAGGCCGATCGCAAGCCCTATCTTAGCCGTCATGGCCCCTTTTTCGAGATAAATGCCGGGCACAGCGGATGCCGCCGGACCGTCCGCCGGGATTTCCAATTCCAGACCGGCCGCAAGCCAATCATTCAGGTCCCGTTTCGTCGCGAGCGCCATTCCCCACTCGGTATCCCGGCCACCGCTCACCTCAAAGCGTCCGTGCAGGTCCAATGTGGTTTCAAACCCGTTTTTCAAAAATCGCCTCAAGAGGAGGTGGGGCCAAATCTGGTCTTGGCTCCCGGCCCGCTTGCCGTCCCCGGTTGCAAACTCCGCTTCCAACGCGAACGCCGCGTCCACCGGCCAATCCTCGCGGCGTGGAAGACGCACCTTCAGCGACGGGGTCACCGCTTCGACAAAGCCATCCTTTCCGGCGGCTTCTGAATCCTCAACGTCCGGGTCGATCACGTGGAAGTGGATTTCCGCCTGCAGCAGGTCGGTCAACCCATAGCCCCATGCCGGGGTGAGCTCTCCATGGTACGTTGAGGAATCCCCCGCCTCCTCAAAGCTATAGCGGTGGGCAAGTGTGACGATCTGGTCCCCCGCGTGCACAGTCTCATACGAGCCGGTGACCAGATATTCTTTGGCATGGTGCGCGTGAGCCGGTGAGCAGGCCAGCAGAAGGACCGCGGGGATCGGAAGCCAGGCTCGCATGGTGTTACTTTTATATAAAAAGTAACACCAGTCAAGAAAATAATCGGGCTCAGGGCAGCCGCTCGCCGGTAGTTGCCAAGTGGAGCACGCCGAACTTCACGCCACGGGTCCCTTTCAGCCGTTCGGTCAGCTTCCTCAGATGTTGGGGCCGGCCGCGCACGATGAGCACCTCCAGGCAGTGGTCGTGGTCCAAATGGAGGTGCTGGGCGGTCAGCACGTGGGCCTGGGCCTGGTGCTGGACCGCGGCCAGCCGCCGCATGACCTCCCGCTGGCCCGGGTGATAAACCAGCGTGATGGTCCCGGCCACATCCCGGTTGGATACCCATTCCTCTTCGACCAGAGACTGGCGCACCAGGTCCTGGAGGGCCCGGGAACGGGTCTCCCGGTTCCTGCGGACCCTCTCATCAAACCGGTCCAAGAGGTCCCGGTTCAATGAAACGCCGAAACGGACCAACCCGCGAGAGTTTTTCATTTCGAGGGCATTATAGCACTGGCCCGCTTTTGGCTCCCCGCGCTGAACCGGTAGGTCGCGCCGAACAGCAGGTTGTAATCCGATACGGTCTGGATCAGGTTCACCCGCTGGTAAACCGGCACCTGGACCAGCCCGTGGAATCGCCCATCTTCCGCCGTCGCGCAGCCACAGCTGCGCCCCGAACAGAGGAACCCGGATTGGACGGCGGCCTCGGAGGGAACCGTTGGGTCAGCCGGAGCCGGGAAAGGGATCCCCGGCCCCATCAGCAGGTACCAAACTCCCGGAAAGAAACCTTCCGCAACTAGGAGACCGCCTCCTCCAACGTGGAGCCGTCCACGATGCATTTCCCGGCCTCCGCGTAAGTGGCGGGGCACGTGGGGCAGCGGAAATTCGCCTTCGCGAAGGTCGCCAGGTAGCCGGCCGCCTGCATGGCTCGCGTGAACTCCTCCACCTTGGCCTTCGCCGGATCATAGATGACCACGGCCAAGCCCTCTTCCTCGCTCACCTTGACCTGGCTGACGCCCGGGAGGGCCTCCAGCGCTTTCTGGACCTCGTCCGCCGATCCGGGAGCCATCCCGGTAATCACAAGGGTAGAGGCCTGCACGGCGGACACCTCCGCGACCGAAGGAGAAACCCAAAACAATGTCATCGCCAAGAGATGCATCCCAACCATAATCTGCTTCATGCCGTTTCCCTCCGTTTGCTTATTTTATCACGGCACGCAGGGCGCCCACGGCCAATAGAACGAGGCCGAACGCGCAGACCACGGCGGCTCCGGTCGGCAGGTCCAAAAAATAAGAGGCTGTGATTCCTAAAACGCTGGTGAGGGCGCCAATCCCCCATCCGATTGCCAGCCTGCCGCCGACCGTTTTCCCCAGCAGCACGCCGCAGATCGCCGGGACGATCAGGAAGCTGAAGACCAGCAGGACGCCGGCCAGCTCCACGGAGCTCGTCACGACGACGCCGAACGTGACGTAGAAAAAGAGGTCCCACCAGCGAACCGGCACCCCCTGATCGAACGCCTCCCTCGGATGCTGTGAGATGAACAGGAGCCGCCGCCGGAACAGCCAATGCAGGAAACCGATCGCGCCGTAGATCGCGGCCATCTTCCCCACCTCGGGCCAGCGAACGAACAGCAGGTGCCCGACCAACAGCGACTTGAGCTCCTCGCTTCCCTCGGCGGCACGGCTTAAGACCAGGATCGAGGCGGCGGCCGCCACCGCGTAGACCACGCCGATGATGGCTTCGTGCGGCACCTTCTCTTCCCGGAAGCGAGTGAGCGAGAAAACGGCCGCGCCGAGAAACGTGAAACCCAGCGCGAAGAGGTAGTTCGCGTTGTGGTGCAGCCCAAACCCGAACAGGAAGCCGACCGTGGAGCCGAGCGCCGCGATCTGGGCCAGCGCCAGGTCCACAAAGATGACCTGGCGCTCGATGACATGCAGGCCGAGATAAGCGTGGATCCCGGTGAGCACCAGACAGGCGGCGAAGGGCGCCGCCATCAGGTGCAGGAACTCAGCCATTCTGCTCACCCAGCGCCCGGGCCAGCTGCCGGACGTTGTAATCCACGAACGCGATGTAATCGGAGGCCTCTGGAAGCTCCCCGACATTCTGGCAGAGGATCACGACCTGCCCTCCGGTTTGGGCCGCCAGCGCCTCCGACGCGGAGCGGGAATAAAAGGTCGGCTGCGCGATCACCCGAACGCCGTTTGTCTTCATGTACTCCGCCACCTGCCGCAGGTGCCGCGGACCCGGCGGGATGCCCGGCTTGGGTTCCAGGAACCGTTCCATCTTCAGCCCGGCGAATCTCATGAGATACGGCCACTCATCGTGGTAACCGACCAGCTCCCGCCCCCTGTAGGGGGCCAATTGGGAGCGCCACTGCGGAATCCTTTGGTCCAGCCGGCTGAAAAATTCCTTCAGGCGCCGGTGGTACTCCTGCTCGTGCGCCGGATCCACGGCGCAGAGCTTATCGCAAATGGCCTGCGCCATCCCACGGATGTTTTCCGGGTCCAGCCAGTAATGGGGGTTTCCGTAGAGATGGATGTCCCCCATCAGCCGCGTCACCGGCTCGTTCGGCACACCCAGCAGGGAAACCCCTCGCGACAGATCCAGCTCCCCCGGCTGGCCCGGAAAATGCCGGTGGTTTCCGGCTGCGTCCAGCAACGGCCCTCTCCACACCTCCAGATCCAGGCCGGCATGGACGAACAGATCGGCCTTCTTGACTTTCAGCACGTCGCTGGGGCGGGGCTCGATGAAATGCGGGTTGAACCGGGGCGGCACGATTGTGGAGACTTCGACCCGGTCTCCGCCGATCTGCCGGACCAGGTCGGCGAACGTGGAAAGGGTCGCGGCGACCCGCAGGGCCGGCTCTCCCCTTACGGGAGAGACTGGCACCCAGGTTCCGATAACCACCAAAAGAATCGCGATTGTTTTTTTCATGGCCGTCTCTACTGCATCTGGTGCTTGTGGGTGCCGATGGCAAAGGTTCCCTGAAACATCACCGAGTCATCGGTCTTCTCGTTGGCCCTCTCCTCGTGCCGGAACTGGAGCCGCCACCGCGCCCATTCGCTCTGGTAGAACGTCAGAAACGCGCTCAACCCCTGGTCCGCGTGCCGGGGAGCCGCCGTGTCCACCAGCCGGACGTGGTCCACCCGCGCGCCGGCCGACCAGCGGGGAGCGAACCGGTAATCGGCCAGCAGGTAGCCGCCCCACGGGCGCCGGTCGAAATGAGTCGTGGCCCCCGTATCGGCGTTGATGGAAAACGCCTCGTCCCTCTGCTGGAGGAAAAACTCCCCCTGCAGTTTGAGGGGATTCACCGGCGTCAAATGGTGACGGTAGGTCACATCCACCCCGAGAGCGTTGACTTCGAACGCCGCGTCGGCGTCGCTGGATCCAACCAGGTGGGTCAACCCCAGCTCAACATTGGACGCGTCGCTGATCTCTTTGAACGTCTTAAGGTGGCTGTATACCGTCGGGCGCCGGCGGTTCGACCCGAACAGGCTCCCCCCCTCTCCGGCAAGGCCTCCTTCCAGAACGCCGAAGCTGGGCTCAAGGACCCAGCCGGCGGGACCCTCGAAAATCCGGTTGAGATCCGCGCCCGTCCGGAAGTACCCCTCGCTGCCGAGGTAGCGGCGGATCACCAGCGGCTGGTCCACGGTGGACAGCGAGTCCCGGTGGCCCGCCGCTGCTTTGCCGACCTTGGGGAAGAAACGCCCGAACCGGGCCTTGAGATCCCACGGCAAACCCCACCGGGTCATGTACGCTTCATCAATCTCAGCCGCCTCCGAGTCTGAGAAGTGGATGGTCGCATCCAGCCGGGAATAGGGATCCACGTAACTGCCTAAAACCAGCTCCAGCGCCCGGACGGAGACACGGTCGTTCCCCGCCGCAGCGGACGAACTCTCCGACGATGTGGCCACGATGTCGCCGACCACGCCGATCTCCGGCAGCATGGCCCCGATCTGTCCGGGGAGGGCGGATGCCCTGGCGGCGGAGGGCGCCGGCGGGGGCGGCGGAACGGCCACGGCAGGAGCCGGCTCCAGCCGGCGCTCCAGCTCCTCAATCCGCTGCTGCTGTTTCTGGATCAACGCGTTCTGGGTCTGGAGCGCCTTCTTCATCTCCTTGAGTTCATAAGCCACTTCGTCGTTCGATGTTTCCGCCAGCACCGAAGCCGGCGGCACCACGCACAGCGCGCAGCCTAGAGCAAAAATCCAAATAGATGAACGCATGGAATCTCTCCTTTAAAAATGAGTTGGATGAATTAAAGATGCGAAACCGGAGAACATGATGGGGTCTGACCCCGCGGGGTCAGACCCCGATGGGATTAAAGCTGGGGAGGGGCGCGGGCGTCCGGAAGCGAGAAATCTTGGTGAAACGAAGGGGACACTGGTAAGGGCAAAACCGCCCGGGCCAGCGGTGTCAGGGATGACACCGTGACGTCGGCGGGGGGAGCGTCCGATTGAACGGAATGGGCGCGGCAGATCCAGCAGGGGTGCGGCGTCGAGGCCGCCGGATGCTCGTGGCTGTGAGGGAGGCCTGCCAGAACACCCAGCAGGACGAAGGCGATGAGCGCTCCGAGGATGACACTCTTCCTAAACAGAATTCTTCGCTGGTAGATCATTCTTCGACCGGCTGCAGCGTGGCCTCGCAGATGAGGCAGGCCCCTGCCGCCTGATAGGCTCCCTGACAACGGGGGCAGATGTACTTGGCCTGGGCGGGCGAGGCCTTGAAACCGACGGATTCCAGCGCCGCGATCAGCTGATCCATCTTAACCTTCTTCGGATCGTAGCTGACGAAGGCGATGCGCCGGGCGTAGCTCACCTTCACGAAGGTGACCCCTGGTACCTTGCGCAGCGCTGCTTCCGCGCGAGGCTCCGTCTTGACGCTCCCGGCTCCTTCGATCACTAAAGAAATGCGCTTCTGTTCCGCCGATACGGCCCCCGCCCAGCAGACCGCCAGCGCCAG
This sequence comes from uncultured Planctomycetia bacterium, assembly GCA_964372395.1. GTDB lineage: Bacteria > Omnitrophota > Gorgyraeia > 1-14-0-20-64-10 > 1-14-0-20-64-10 > CAYFHV01. The sequence goes on from CAYJQV010000011.1 coordinate 14,057, forward strand.
GAGTACTGCCGCCAGAACCGATTTGGATATCCTTCTCATAGGGCCGCCAGCACCTCCTCGAAATGCCCGTCCACCTTCACCTGCGGGAAGATCCGGGCGATCCTCCCCTCCTCATCGATCAGAAAGGTGGTCCGCTCGATCCCCATGTACGTCCGCCCCATGAAGGACTTCTTCTTCCAGACGCCGTAGGCCTGCACGATTCGCCGATCGGGGTCGCTCAAAAGCGGGAAGTTCAGCTTGAACTTCTCCCTGAAGCTCTTGTGAGACGCCGCGGAATCGGCGCTCATCCCCAGGACCACGGCGTTCGCCTTGCGAATCCGCGCCAGGCCATCCCGGAACGCGCAGGCCTCGCGCGTGCAGCCGGGGGTGTTGTCCTTGGGATAAGAGTATAGCACTACCTTCTTGCCTCGAAAATCGGAGAGGCGGATCTTCTTGCCCTCGTCGGTCACCGCCTCGAACTCAGGCGCCTTCTGGCCGACCTTCAGACCGGGCGATTTCTTCTCCATTGTTGCCGTTGCCATGAAAACCTCCTTTGAGATTACCGCAGGAGCGGAAGCTGCAACCAAAGCAGAATGAAGGCCAGGGCCAGCGTGGGGATGGTAACCGCCAGGCCAGGGCCGATCCACTGGCCGAACCGGACCGGATGCTTCTCCTTCTCCAGCATGCCAATCGCCACGATGTTGGCGGTGGAGCCGATCATGGTGGCGTTGCCGCCCAGCGTGCTGCCGAACAGCAGCCCCCACCACAGGGGGGCCACGGAGACACCGGCGGCGCCCAGGTCTGCGATGATCGGCACGAAGGTCGCCACCACCAGGATGTTGTCCAGAAAGGCCGTCAGGGTCGCCGAGATGCCGAGGATCAGCGCCAGCAGGCGCACGGGGCTGTCCCCCGCCAGGGCGGTGAGCCCCCCTGCAATCCGGTCGGTCACCCCCACGTACCGGAGCGTCCCGACGGAGGCGAAGAGCATGAGGAAGAAGGTGAGCGTCCACCAGTCCACCCGCTTCTCCACCAGCTCCCTCGCCTTCTCCCCCTCGATGAGAAGGGCGATCGCCGCCATCAGGAACGGGACGCCCAGAAGCAGGGTGTTCTTCGGAAGATGCAGCAGATGCTCCGCCTGGTGGTGGAAGATGAGCCCCAGGACGGTCGCCGCGAACATCCCTGACGCCAGGCGAAACTCATTCCGGCTCACCCGGCCCTCCTCCAGCGCCTTCTCCCGGGCACGGGCGACTCCCTCCGCCATCGCCTGCAGCGGCTTGCGGAAAGTGATCTGGCAGATCACGATGGCGAGAACCCAGCACGCCACCGCAATGGGGCTCGCCCAGCGGAGGAAATCGGAGAAGCTCAGGCCCGCCCGCATGGCGATGAGGACCCCGATCGGGTTGCCCACGACGGTGGCGCTGGAGCCGATGTTGGTGGCCAGCACGATCATGACGATGTAGGGAAAGGGCTCCAGCCGGAGCCGGCGTGTCAGATGCAGCGTGAGGGATGTCATGAAGAGGATCGAGGTCACCTCGTCCACCAGCGCCGCGGTGAGCATGGCCAGCGCCATCATCGCGGGGAAGAAGAGCTGCGCCCGGTGGCTCACGGCGTCGAGCAGCCGCTCCAGCAGGACCTCGAAGAACCTCCGCTGCTCCAGAAAGCCGATCACCACCATCATGGCCACCAGGAAGAGGATGATGTCCAGATTGGCAAACTCGATGAGGTGCGGGATGTCGGTGAGGTTCAGCGCCAGCAGGGCCGTCGCCCCCAGCAGGGCGAAGGCCAGGCGGAACTGCCAGTAGAAGAGGGTCCCCAGGATGAAGCTGGAGAAGATCCCGACCGCGAGGACCTGCGGTGCGGTGAGCCGGGCGGCCACGCTCACCCCCACGACAGCGGTCAGCAGTCCGAGGAACCAGGGAAGCTGTTTCATCCTGAAAACGCCGCGAAGCGGGGCCTCACTCGGAAAGCTCGTCCGCCAGCAGGCAGGCCTGGTTCTTCTGCACCTCGAGGATTCCCCGTCCGGCGAGGCGCAGCGTGCGGGTTGCCCCGGCCGCGTCCCGCCAGGTCACCTGGCCGGGCACCAGGGTGGTCATGAGGGGTGCATGGTTCGCCAGCACCCCGAGGTAGCCGATCTCGCCGGGCGCGACCAGCGAGGCGACCTCACCGACGAAGACCTTTCGGCTCGCGGTCAGGATCTCCAGTGTAAAAACAGGCGCTGCCATCCGACGGGATTCCTGTTCGGCCGCCATCGCTATTGGGCCGCGGGGGCGGCGTCCATCTTCTCGCCCTCGGCGATCGCCTCCTCAATCTGCCCGCGCAGGTAAAAAATCTGCTCGGGCAGGTGATCCAGCTCGCCGCTAACGATCTTCTTGAATCCGGCGATGGTGTCGGCGAGCTTCACGTATCGGCCGGGCCGGCCGGTGAAGGCCTCGGCGACGAAGAACGGCTGGGAGAGGAACCGCTGGATCTTCCGGGCGCGCGCCACGGTGAGCTTATCCTCCTCGGACAGCTCGTCGATCCCGAGGATGGCGATGATGTCCCGCAGGTCCTTGTAGCGCTGCAGGATCCGCTGGACGGAGCGGGCGACCGCGTAATGCTCCTCCCCCACGATGCGCGGGTCGAGGATCCGGGAGGTGGATTCCAGGGGATCCACCGCCGGGTAGATGCCGAGCTCCGCGATCTGCCGCGAGAGAACGGTCGTCGCATCCAGGTGCGAGAAGGTGGTGGCCGGCGCCGGGTCGGTGAGGTCATCCGCCGGCACGTAGATCGCCTGCACCGAGGTGATGGACCCGCGCTTCGTGGAGGTGATCCGCTCCTGGAGCTGGGCCATCTCGCTGGAGAGGTTCGGCTGGTAGCCGACGGCCGAGGGCATCCGGCCCAGCAGGGTCGAGACCTCCGAGCCGGCCTGGACGAACCGGAAGATGTTGTCGATGAAGAGCAGGACATCCCGCCCCTCGTCGTCCCGGAAATACTCCGCCATGGTGAGCGCCGACAGGGCGACCCGCAGCCGCGATCCGGGCGGCTCGTTCATCTGCCCGAAGACGAGGGCGGTCTTCTTGACGACCCCGGATTCGTTCAGCTCCAGCCACAGGTCGTTCCCCTCGCGGGTCCGCTCTCCCACGCCGGCGAAGACCGACACCCCGCCGTGCTCGGTCGCGATGTTGCGGATGAGCTCCATGAGGATCACCGTCTTGCCGACCCCCGCCCCGCCGAACATCCCCACCTTCCCGCCCTTCACGTAGGGGGCCAGGAGGTCAATCACCTTGATCCCGGTCTCCAGGATCGAGGCCACCGGCACCTGATCGGTGAAGGCAGGCGGCGGCCGGTGAATCGGATTGCTCCTCCCGGGCTCGGGCACGGGGCCTTTCTCGTCGATCGGGTCGCCCAGCAGATTGAAGATCCGGCCCAGGCACTGCGGCCCCACCGGCACCGCGATCGGCCGGCCCGTGTCTTTGGCCTTCATCCCCCGCACCAGCCCGTCGGTGGAGCCCAGGGCGATGCACCGGACGGTGTTGTTGCCGACGTGCTGCGCCACCTCGAGGGTGAGCCGGATCTGGCGCGCCGCATCCTCGACGAGGACCGCGCTGGTGATCTTCGGCAGCGCCTCGTTCGGAAAGGTCATGTCCACGCTGGGCCCCAGGATCTGCACGATGGTTCCCTCTGTCATTTCAGCGCCTCCGCTCCGCTGACCACCTCGATGAGCTCCTTGGTGATCGCCGCCTGCCGCATCTTGTTGCGCACCAGCGTCAGGTGATCGATCATCTCATCCGCGTTGTCCGTGGCATTCTTCATGGCGATCATCCGGGCGCTGTGCTCGGCTGTGAAGGCCTCCAGCAGGATCCGGGCGAATCGCGCCGAGAGGGTCCGCTGAAGGAGCTCTCCACCGAAGGGCTCCACCGCCGGCTCCGCAATGACCTTCTCTGCAACCGGTTCCTCGGCCGGGCGGGTGAGCGGCACCAGGGGAACCACCTGCGGTCTCCAGCGCAGTACCGAGATGAACTGTGTGGTCGCGGCCGCCCAGGAAGAAACGGTCCCCAGCTGAACCTGGCCGACCAGCCAGGCCAGCAGCTCCTCGGACCGCTGGGGAACGTGCCGCCCGCCCCAGTCCAAAATCTCCCGGATCGGCCGGTGCCCGTGGCGGGCCAGGAAGCGGCTTCCCTTCTTTCCGATGGAAACGGTGACGGCCGATGGGAACTCCCGCAGGAAGCCCTGAGCCATATCCAGCACCCGCTCGTTGTACGTCCCGCACAGCCCCGTATCCGAGGTGACGACCACCAAGCCAACCGGCGCCGGGGTGGTCGTCATCGCGAGCCCGCCAAAGGCGGGCGTGGCGATCCCGGCCAACAGCGGATGGCTGAAAGCCCGATGCGCCGCCAGGAACCGGCCGCAGATCTCCTCCAGGCGCTGCGCATAGGGCCGGAAGCTCGCCAGATCCCCTTGCATCCGCCGCAGCTTCGACCCGGCCACCATCTGCATGGCCCGCGTGATCTTCTGCGTGTTCTGGACCGACCGGATCCTCTGCCGAATAGTTCTGAGATTCTGCATGGCTATCCCCTGCGGGGTCAGACCCTACGGGGTCAGACCCAATGGGGTCAGACCCCGCGGGGTCTGACCCCATTGGGTTTTCAGCTTTTCGATCGCCTCGCGCAGCTTCTTCTCCACCGGCGGGTCGATCGTCTTCTTGTTCTGGATGTCGTGCCGGACATCGGGGTACTCTTTAGCCACAAACTCGAGCAGCTCCCGCTCGAAGGCCCGGACCCGGTCCACCGGCAGATGATCCAGATAGCCCTGCACGCCCGCGAAGACCGCCACAACCTGATCCGCCAGCGCCATCGGGACGTACTGGTCCTGCTTCAAGAGCTCCACCATCCGCTCCCCTCGGGTGAGCTGCGCCTGCGTCGCCTTGTCGAGCTCCGAGCCGAACTGGGCGAAGGCCGCGAGCTCCCGATACTGCGCCAGGTCCAGCCGGAGGCGCCCGGCGACCTGCTTCATCGCCTTGGTCTGGGCGTTGCCCCCCACCCGGGAGACGGAAAGCCCCACGTTGATCGCCGGCCGGACCCCGGAGTAGAAAAGGTCCGACTCAAGGTAGATCTGCCCGTCGGTGATCGAGATCACGTTCGTGGGGATGTAGGCCGTGACGTCGCCCGCCTGGGTCTCGATGACCGGCAGGGCGGTCAAGCTCCCCCCGCCCAGGTCGTCCCGCAGCTTGGCGGCCCGCTCGAGCAGGCGGGAGTGCAGGTAGAAGACGTCCCCGGGGAAGGCCTCCCGCCCGGGCGGGCGCCGCAGGAGCAGCGAGAGCTGCCGGTACGCCTGCGCATGCTTGGAGAGGTCATCGTAGACGACCAGGGCGTGCCCGCCGTTATAGAGGAACTGCTCGCCGATCGCGCAGCCGGCGTAAGGGGCCAGGTACTGCAGCGGCGCCGGATCCTCGGCGGTGGCGCTCACCACGACGGTGTGGTCCATCGCCCCGTGTTTGCGAAGCATTTCCACCACGGCGACCACGGTCGAGAGCTTCTGGCCGATGGCCACGTAGACGCAGATGACGCCGGTTTCCTTCTGGCTGATGATCGCATCGAGGAGGATGGCGGTCTTGCCGGTCTGCCGGTCGCCGATCACCAGCTCCCGCTGGCCGCGCCCGATCGGGATCATGGCGTCAATGGCCTTCAGGCCCGTCATGAGCGGCTCCTTCACCGGCTGGCGGTGGACCACGTTCGGGGCGCGCCCTTCGATCGGCCGGTGCGTCTCCGCCACGATCGCCCCCTTCCCATCCAGCGGCCGGCCCAGGGCATCGACGACCCGGCCGAGCAGCGCCTTGCCCACGGGGACCTCGGCGATCCTTCCCGTGCGCCGGACCTGATCGCCGTCCTTGAGGCCCCGGTCTGAGCCGAGGATCACCGCCCCAACGGAATGGGCCTCGAGGTTCAGCGCCAGACCCATCACCCCGCCGGGGAACTCCAGCAGCTCCCCCGCCATACAATCGTCGAGCCCGTACACCCGGGCGATCCCATCCCCCACCTGAAGGATGGTCCCGACCCCCTCGAGCTTGAGCTTCCCCTTGTACGCCTCCAGCTCCTGCTGGAGGATCGACGTCACTTCCTCCGGTCGAATGGACATGAGATCCCTCGCTCCGCTCGGGATGACGTTCGGCTGCGCCTCACGTCACCTTCACCTGTTTGAGCTGCCCCCTCACCTCTTCCAGCATGGCCCGGACCGACGCATCCAAAAGGGTCGTCCCCACCGTGACCCGGATCCCGCCGAGGATCTCCGGATCCACCGACCGCTCCAGGAGGACCTTCTTGTGCAGCAGCCGGCCCAGGCCCCGGGCGACCGCCTCCGTCTCGGCAGAGGAGATGGGATGGGCGGTGACCACGCGCCCACGAAGGATCCCCTGGCGCGCCTCGGAGACCGACCGGGCCTCCTCCGCCAGAATCGGCAGATGTTCCATCCGATCCCAGTCCAGCAGGAGACCCAGGAGCCCCAGCGTCGGCCGGCTCGCCGCCTCCCCCCACAAGCGGTGGATCACCCGCTCCTTATCCTCCGGCGAGATCTCAGGGGATCCGAGGAACCGCTGAAGCGGTTTCGAGCCCGAGTAGGTCTGGACGATCGATTCCAGCTCCTCCAGCCCCTCCCGGAGCTTCCCCGCGTCCTCTGCCGCGCTCACGAACGCCTCTGCGTACCGGCGGGCGGCCGCGCGCTCGATCACCGTGCCACCTCCTGCGCGGCCAGCGCACCGGAGCCGAGCCGCACTCCTCTGGAGAGAGGGGCATATCGGCGTGCAGCCGAGCCGCCCGTACTCCCCGAGTGGGAAACTCTCCCCGATGAGACCTCCGAAGCGCCAAAGGCGCTGAGCCGGGGGAAAGGGGGATCCCAGGGGGAAAACCACCCCGCCCCGCGTACCTCCATTCCCGGCGGGGGAGTTGTCCCCCTGGAACGACGGCGAGGCGACCGCCCGCTGGGCACGGCCACCAAGCCGTCAGGCACATGCCACCCGCCCTGGCCCCGCTCCGTGGGTTCCCTGCGCGCACCGCTCGTCCGCCCCAGCGAGGCGGACTCGCTCTGTCCTCGGCCGCGCACAAAACCGTGCCGCGCGGCCTGCGGAGGTGCGCTCCAGGAATCCCCCGGAGCGGGACCCGTGCCCGCCCCCGCCAGGCCGTCAGGCACACGCCCTCCGCCGGCCAGCGCACCGGAGCCGAGCCGTCGTTTCACGACCCCTTCCCCAGCGCGTTGATCTCCTGGATGAAGGCCTCGATCATCCGCTGATCGGTCTCCTCATCCAGATGCTGCCGGAGCACCTTGTGGGTGGCCTGGATCGCCAGATCGACGACCTGCTCCTTGAGCTCCACGCGGGCCTTGGCCACCTCCTGTGCGATCGCCTCCTTGGTTTTCTCCAGGGTTTGCCGCGCGTGCACCCGGGCACCCTCCTCGACCTCCGCGGCGATTCTGCGCCCATCCTGGATCGCCTGCTGGATCTTCCCCCGGGCCTCCTCCTCGATCTTGTTCAGCCGCTCCTGGTACTCCGATTTGAGCTTCGCCAGCTCCTCCTTGGCCCGGTCGATCGCCGCAAACTCCGCGGCGATCCTCTCCCGCCGCTCGTCAATGAGCCTGAGCAAAGCCCCCCAGGCGTACTTCCTCAGGATCGCCAAGAGGGCGAGAAACGCCAGGATGTTGACGACAAACTGCGCCAGGAGCTGCATGAAGTGCCTCGAACCTCAGAACCGGACGATCCCGAACCCGTACAGGAGAACCGTCACGAAAACGTAAATCGTCAACGCTTCGATGAAGGCGCAGCCGAGCATCATCGCCCCCTGGATCTTGGGGGCCGCCTCCGGCTGGCGCGCCATTGCCTCCATGGCCGCGGCCACCGCCTTGCCCAGCCCGAACGCCGAAGCGGCCGCCGCCGTTGCCAGACCCACGAACATCCCGAGATTGAGGACCACCTTGGCCCAATCGCTACCGTGTTCCATGATGAACCTCCCTTTCTGCATGCTCCTCATGGGGGAGCGCCTGATAGATGTAGATCGTGCTCAACGTCGCGAAGACCAGCGCCTGCACCACACTGAAGATGAGGGCGAGGAGAACGAAGGGGAAGTGCAGCGGGATCCCCACCGGCAGATGCGTCCAGGCAAAAGCGAGGGCCCCCAGCATCGCGAAGACCCCGAGCAGGGTGTCCTCCCCCATCACGTTGCCGAACAACCGCAGCGACAGGGAGAGGGGCTTGACGCACTCGCCGATGACGTGGATGAAGAGCATGAGCGGCGCGAAGATCAAGCCGATGAGGTCGCGCGGCTCGCCGACGAGGTGATACAGATACCCAAAGATCCCCCGCCGGCGCAAGGCCGTCCACTGCACGTAGCCGAAGACGCACAGCGCCAGCGCCCCGGTCATCTCGTAGCGGGAGGTGGGGGATTTCAGGCCGGGAACCACCCCGGCCAGGTTCATCGCCAGGATAAAGAGGAAGAGGGTCCCCAGGAAGGGGAGATACCTGCGGCCCTCGCGCGGGCCCAGGATGCCGCAGACGAAGTTGTCCACCCCCTCCACGACCGCCTCCACCGCCATCTGGCCGCGGGCCGGCAGGAGCGCCAGGGAGCGCGCCCCCAGGGCCATGAGCCCTCCGACGAGGCCCACGATCACGAAGGCGAAGATCCCGTTCTCCCAGGTGTGGAGGAACTGGCTCACCGGCCCCTCCGGCATCCAGTGCGTGAGGAGGGTGATGAGGTTGGGGATCTCCGGCGGATGCGCAGCACCGGCCTGTCCGTGGGCAGCCTCGGCCGCATGCGCCAGCGGAGAGAATAGGCCCGCCAGGCCGCTCCAGGCGGGCAGCGCCAGCGCGAGGACGCGCGCGGTGCGCGCCGATGATGAGGAAAGGAGGGGCCGCAGGGACGCGAACGAACCGATGAAGAGCCCCACGAGACTCAACGTGAAACCGGCCAGCCAGCCGACCGCCGAGATCCTCGCCACGACGAGCAGCCAGGCGGCCAATGCATAGAGGCCGGCGAACTTGAGCGTGAGCCACCCCGCGAGCGGCCACCCGTACCGGCCCGCCGCCATGCAGCGGGTGGCCCGCCCCCAGCAATACAGATCCGCCACTCCCCAGACCGCGCCGATCCAGAGCGCCCCGATCCAGGCCGGCCGCATCCCGATGAGCCCCCCCAGACTCACCAGGGCGGTGAGGAGGAAGGTTACCCCGATGGTTTTGCGCATTATGAAGCCCGCTCAGCCCGATTCAGGAGTTCTTCCGGTCGTTTTCCGATGTGGCCCGGCGGATCAACGTCCAGGTCTCCCGGACGCCCGCCGCGAAACCGGCCGCCAGGAGAAGGATCGTGAAAACCGGCCGGGTCCCCAGCGCCCGGTCCATCGCCCACCCGATGGCGCATCCAATGACGGGGGAAAGCCCGAGGATCAGCGGAACGGAGATCAGCATCCCGACCCGCTTCACCCAACCATAAGAATTTTCCACTATACCATATCCGATCTATCGGGCTGAGGCAAGCCAAGGGATCTCCGCGGCGTTCGTCGGCGCGGGAAGCGCCGCGGCCGAGAGCTCCAACCACGGCCCCTGCCAGATCCCGATGGCAAACAGGCCCAGCACGCACAGCCCCAGCAGGAGCGCGAGCGACCGGGAGCGGGGCATGGCGGGCGCAGCCGCGGGCGCCGGCTCCAGGTAGATCGCCTTGATGACGCGGAAGTAGTAGTACAGGGCCACGACGCTGTTCACCGCCGCCACCACCGCCAGCCCCACCGCGCCCGCCTTGAGCGCCGCGCCGAAGATCCACATCTTCGCGAAGAATCCGGCCAGCGGCGGAATCCCGGCCAGCGACAGGAAACAGAGGGTAACGAGAAACGCCAGCACCGGATCGCGGCGGCTGAGGCCCGCAAAGGCGCCGAGGTCCTCCCGCCGCGAGGCATGGCTGCCGCTGGAGGAAGCCCCGCTGCGCGGGACTCCTCCGGATGAAAGCTTCAAGGAAGCGGCAGCACTAATCCCTCCTGACGCGTTGCCCACCGCGACGACGCCGGCGAACGCCCCCGCGTTCATGAGGAGGTACGCCAGCAGATAGTAGAGGAGGGCCGCCAGCCCGAAGGGGGTCGCCACCGCCAGCCCGATCACCATCGTCCCCGCGTGGGCGATCGAGGAGTACGCCAGCATCCTCTTCACGTTGGTCTGCACCAGGGCCACGACATTCCCCACCGTCATGGTCAGCACCGCCAACAGCCCCAGGAGCACCGGCCAGAGAGACACCTCCGGCGAGAATCCCAGGAAGAGCACGCGGACCATGACGGCGAAGCCGGCCAGCTTGGGACCCAGCGAGAGGAAGGAGGCGACCGGCGTCGAGGCCCCCTCGTACGCATCCGGCGCCCACATGTGGAAGGGGACCAGCGCCACCTTGAAGCCGAGGCCCACGATCACCAGGAGAAGCGCTCCCCATGCCAGCGCCGGGGCGGAGATCAGGATCTGCGGAAAGCGCTCCCCGATCCCGGCCAGATGCAATCGCCCGGTCAGCCCATACAGGAGGGAGATCCCGTACAGCATCGCCCCCGTGGAGAGGGCCCCGAAGAGGAAGTACTTGAGCGCCCCCTCGACGGCCGTCGGCTCCCGCTTCTGAAAGCCGGTCAGGAGATAGGAGAGGAGCGACACCATCTCCAGCCCCAGGTAGACCAGCGCCAGATGCTGCGCCCCGGCCACCAGGAGGAGCCCCACCGTCGCAAAGAGGAGCAGGGCGTAGAACTCCCGGCGGGCCCGCACCTCCTCCCGCGCGTAGCCCATGACGCTCAGGACAATGAGCATCACCGTGACCAGGATCGCAATCTGGAAGAAGAGCCCCAGCGAATCCTGGGCGAGCATCCCGCCGAAGACGCTGGGCGCCGGCCCGATCCCTCCGAAGAAGGCCGTCAGCTTCACGTCGAGTGCGGCGCCCAGAAGGAGCAGGGCGATGAAACCCAGCAGCCGGGCACTCCTCAGCCGGGGGACGACGAGCAGGATCATCCCCCCGCCAGCGAGGATCAGTTCAGGCAGGATTGCCAACCAATCAGTGGTCATGGGTCAGGGGGTCAGACCCCGCCTCACCATCCGAGGTTGCCGCCCAATCGGAAGAGCAGGCGGCTCAAGGCCGGCGCCTGCCAATCGACGATCGTGCGCGGCCAGATCCCGACCCAGAGGATGAAGAGGGCGAGCGGGACCAGCGTAAAGATCTCCCGGGCGGAGGCGTCCGGAAGGTTCGCCCAGCGCGGCTGCGGGGGACCCAGGAGCACCTTCTGGAGCATGAGCAGGAAAACCCCGGCCCCGAGCACGAGGCCGGTGACCGACAGCCCGGTGAGAATCGGGTGCGTCGGGAAACAGCCCAACAGCGCCAGGAACTCGCTCACGAATCCGCTCAGGCCCGGCAGCCCAAGACTCGCCATCGAGAAGAGGGTGAGAAGCCCCGCATAGACCGGCAGCTTGGCTCCAAGCCCGCCGAACTGGTCGAGCTCGCGGGTGTGCGCCCGGTCGTACAGAACGCCGACCAGGAGGAACATCCCTCCCGTAATCATGCCGTGGTTGAACATCTCCAGCATCGCCCCGTTGAATCCGGTCAGGGTGAGGGCGGCCAGGCCGAGGAGCACGAACCCCATGTGGCTGACCGACGAATAGGCCACGAGCTTCTTGAAGTCGCTCTGCGCCATCGCCACCAGCGCGCCATAGACGATGTTGATGAGCCCCAGCACCCCGAGCGCCATGCTTGCCCCCACCGCCTCCTTGGGCAGGAGGGGGAAGCTCACCCGGAAGAAGCCGTACCCCCCCATCTTCAGCAGGACCCCCGCCAGCAGGACGCTGATCGGCGTGGGGGCCTCCACATGCGCGTCCGGCAGCCAGGTATGGAACGGAAAGATCGGAACCTTGATGGCGAAGGCGAGGAAGAATCCCAGAAAAACCCACCACCGGGCGGCGGGGCCCAGCGCCACCCCTCCCTCGATGAGCCCCGGGATCGAGAAGGAGTGGGGGGTCGAGGAGAAGTAGCAGGCGAGGATCGCCAGCAGCATGAAGACCGATCCGGCCAGCGTATAGAGGAAGAACTTGATCGCTGCGTACTCCCTGCGGGGCCCTCCCCAGATGCCGATCAGAAAATACATGGGGACCAGCACGATCTCCCAGAAGATGTAGAAGAGGAAGAGGTCCAGCGCGAGGAACGTCCCCAGCATCCCGGTCACCAGCAGAAGATACAGGAAGAAGTACTCCTTCAGCCGCTCCCCGATGGAGAAGGAAGCCACCGCCGCGACGAACGACAAGAGCGCCGTCAGGAAAACCAGCGCCAGACTCACCCCGTCCACCCCCAGGTGGTACCAGACGTTGATCTGCGGAATCCAGGAGAGCTTCTCCTCGAACTGGAAGCCCGTCTGCGCCGGCTGGAATCGCAATAGGGTGAGGACAGATAAGCCCAGAACCGCCAGGGTCGCCGCCGTGGCCACTCCCTTGATGAGCGGCTCGTTCCGCCTGGGGATGAACAGGATGAGAATCCCCGCCGCCAGCGGCAGGAAAACGATCGCTGTCAGAATCGGAGGGTTCATCGGAACAGGAGGAAGATCGCGACCGCCCCGGCCGAGGCGATCAAGAGATAATTCTGCACAAGGCCGGTCTGGGCCAACCGCAGCGTCGCCCCCGCCCGTTCGAAGGAGACCCCCAGGCCCCGCACCAGCCCGTCCACCACGTGATCGTCGATCCAGCGCTTGATCCGGCTCAAGGACAAGCCGGCCTCGCCGGCGCCGTTCACCGCCCCGTCGATCACCCTGGCATCGAAGGAGAAGGAGCGCCGGCAAAGTTGCAGGACCGGCCGGATGAGCAGGACCTCGTAGATCTCGTCCACAAAATAGTTGCGCGCCGCGAGCTGGCGGAGCGGTGAAAGCGCCCTGCGCAGCCCGGCCGGAAGAAGCGCCAGGCCGAAGCCATAGCGCAGGGCCGCCAGCAGGATGCCGGCGGAGGCCACGCCGACCGAGACCGGCGCTACCCAGTGCGGGCCTGCGTGCGGGGCGTCCCCCGCGGCACCGTGCGCCGCCCCCAGGAGATGCTGCAGCGCATTCCCCGCCCAGGGCGCGCCCAAAAGCCCGACGCCCGCCGCCCCCAGCGCCAGCACGGCCAGCGGGCCGGTCATCACCAGCGGGGACTCGCGTGCGTGCGACGCCAACGGGGTCAGACCCCGCGGGGTCTGACCCCAGAAGGTCAGCACCGCAGCCCGCGTGATGTAGAAGGCGGTCAGCCCCGAGATCGCCAGCGCGAGGAAGAGAAACGGCGCCGGCAGGGAGTGCCCGATGGCGGCGAAGATCTCCTCCTTCGACCAGAAGCCGGAGAGGGGCGGGATCCCCGCCATCGCCACCGAGGCGATCAGAAAGGTCGCCGCCGTCACCGGCATCGGCCGCCACAAGCCGCCCATCCGGGTGATCTCCTGGTGATGCAGCGCGTGGATCACCGACCCGGCCGCCAGGAAGAGAAGGGCCTTGAACCAGGCGTGCGTCACCAGATGGAACATCCCGGGGAAGACCGCTCCGCATCCTAAGCCCAGCATCATGAAGCCGAGCTGGCTGATCGTGGAATAAGCGAGGATCCGTTTCAGATCGGTCTGCGTGCAGGCGATCGTCGCCGCGAAGAAGCTGGTGGTACCCCCCACCGTGGCGACGGTCAGCAGCGCCTCGGGGCTGGCCGCAAAGAGCGGCAGGGTGCGGGCCACCAGGTACACGCCGGCCGCCACCATGGTCGCCGCGTGGATGAGGGCGGAGACTGGCGTGGGACCCTCCATGGCGTCCGGCAGCCAGACATGCAGAGGAAACTGCGCCGATTTGCCCGCCGCCCCCCAGAAGATGAGGATCGCCACCGCGGGCGCCCATGCCCCCAGCGCCGCCGCCTTGCCCGCCAGATCGGAGAAGCTGAAATCCTTGGCCAGGAACCCGATCAGGAGGATCGCCCCCAGAAGCCCCAGGTCGCCGACGCGCGTTGTCAGGAACGCCTTCATGCCCGCGTTGGCCGCCGATTGCCGCTCGAACCAGAAGCTGATGAGGAGATACGAGCAGAGCCCCACCAGCTCCCAGCCGATGTACAGCAGGAGGAAGTTGTCCGCCAGCACGAGGAGCAGCATGGCGCTGCAGAAGAGGGACAGGTACGCGAAGAACCGGCTGAACCGCTCCTCCCCGTGCATGTAGCCCACCGAGTAGAGCATGATCAGCCATCCCACCACCGTCACCACCAGGCACATCACCGCGGAGAGGGGATCAAACTGCAGGCCGAGGGAGAAGGTCCTCTCCCCGAACGCCGCCCAGGTCCAGCTCAAGCGCACTGTCTCAGGCAGCGCGCAGTACCGGTCCACCGACAGGACCAGGGAACCGGCCAGCGCCAGCAGACTGACGACCGGCGCCAGCTTCCCCAGCCGGCGCCCGAGCAGGATCAGGACGGCGAACGCCGCCAGCGGAAGCAGGGGGATGAGCGGGAGGGCCATTCCTATCCTCTCAGCAGCTTGATTTCATCCGCGGCGATCGTCTGCCGGTGCCGATAGATCGCCAGGATGAGGGCCAATCCCACCACCGCCCCCGCGGCGGCGATGCCGATCACGATGAGCACCACCACCTGCGCGCCTGCCGCCGGCCCCCAAACCCGGCCGAAGGCGACGAGGTTCAGGCTGGCGCTGTTCAGGATGAGCTCAATCGCCATGAGGATCCCGATGGCGTTGCGGCGGGTGAGCGCTCCAAAGACCCCGATGGCGAAGAGCCCCGCGGAGACCGCCAGCACGTGCGAAAGGGGAACGATCATCGCGTTCCTCTGGAAGGAGGGGCGTATCGGGGAGGATGGGAAATTCTCCCCGATGAGACCTCAGCCGTTGCCAGGAGAGGGGAGTCCGGAGGGGGGAACCCGGCAGGGGTTTCCCCCTCCGAAAGGAGTGGGACGACCTGCCTGTCCGGGCACAGCCACGAAGCCGGAAGGCGCAAGACGTCTGCCTGTCCGAGCTCGGGTCGTCTCACTCCTTCCTCGCAATCACGATCGCTCCCACCAACGCACCCAGGAGCAGGACCGAGAGAAGCTCGAACGGCAGCAGGTACCCGGAGAGGAGCATCCGCCCAAGATCCGGCAGGGAAACCGGCGGCGGCAGTGTCTCCGGCAGCTCCCACGCCGCCTTCAGGAAAAGCCACGCCAACCCCAACCCCAGCCCGCCGGCCAGGACCAGGGCAATACCCGCCTGATCATTCCAGCGGGGCACCTGCGGATCGGCGATGCGCGCCGTCAGCATGACGCCGAAGAGGATGAGGGTCAGGATCGCCCCCACGTAGATCAGCAGCTGTATGACCGCGAGGAACTCCGCCTGGAGGAAGAGGTAAAGGGCCGCCACCCCGAACAGGGCCAGCGCCAGCCCCAGCGCCGCCCGGAACAGGTTGCGGGCGCTGACCGCCCACCAGGCGCCGGCCAGGGTGAATGCAGAGACGGCATAAAAGGCCGCCTGAGCGGCCGCCTCCAAGGGTCCAGCGGTGTCGGACATCGGAAAGGCCTCCATTATATAGGGAAGCCGCCGGCTCGGCCAAGCCAAACTGCTCGCCAGCGCCTGCGGTCGGCCCAGCCCTTCGCTTCGTTTCAGGGACGTGGTATTCTTGATCCCGATGGATTACGAACGGTTTCCGGCAGGAGACCTCATCCGTAAAGGGATTGAGGACTTGCGGTCAGGCGTGGAGTCTCCTCAGGCGCTCCTTGTGGCTGTGGGCAGACCGCGCCTGGGCAGGATGGGGATCTCAGTTCCCCCGTCGCGGTTCAACGCCCCGGAACTGCAACTCTACGCGGCTCTTTCCCGGACGGATCCCGATGGGGCGCACAGCCGGTACAACGCCTTGATTCGCAGACTCGTGAGTTTCGAGCGGGCTGTGGAATGCGCCGGCTGACCGATGCGGACCGGATTCGACAATTGATGCAGATGCCGGGGGCTGAGGCGGATCAGCCGGCGCGCATCTACTTCACCGGAGGGGCCACAGCGGTGTTGGTCGGCTGGCGCCCGACGACGATCGCTGTGGACATGCGGATCGTCCCGGAGGTTGAAAAATTGCTGCGGATGATCCCGCGGATCAAGGAGCGTCTCCAGATGAACATCGAGCTGGCCTGTCCCGCCGATTTCATCCCCGAGCTTCCCGGATGGGAAGAGCGCAGCCTCTCCATCGGCCGGGAAGGCCTTGTGGCCTTTTATCACTATGACCTCTACGCGCAGGCCCTCGCCAAGATTGAACGGGGCCATCGCCAGGATCTTGAAGACGTCCGGGCGATGATCGACCGGGGCCTTGTGGATCCCAAGACCGTTCCCCGCTTCTTTGATGAGATCGAGCCGCTCCTCTACCGCTACCCTGCCATTCATCCGCCTTCCTTCCGAAAGGCGGTAGAGGAAACCTCGGGATCGCGGCCTGCCTGATCGACTTCAGAACAGGATCCGGCTTATGGCGTCGCCTCCGATGCGGCGGGTGAGGTCCAGGGTTCTCTATCGAGGGCATGTGCTGGACCTGTCCCTGGACACCTATCGCCCTCCGGGAGGGGAGGCGTTCCTGCGGGAGACGATCCATCATCCCGCGTCGGTGGTGATCGCTCCGCTCCTGGATGACGGATCGATCCTGCTCATCCGCCAGTTCCGGCACGCGGTCGGCCGGGTCATCTACGAAATCCCGGCCGGCACCAGCGAGCCGGGCGAGCCGCTTCTTTCGTGCGCGAAGCGGGAGCTGGGCGAGGAGACCGGCTACTCCGCCCGGCGCTGGCAGCGGCTATGCCAGTTCTACCCTGCGCCCGGAATCTCCACCGAGCGGATGGTGGCCTACGCCGCCCGCGGCCTGAAACCGCTCAGGAAGCCGATCCCCATGGACAAGGATGAGCAGATCACCGTCGAGGTCTGCTCCCAGGCAAGGGCGCTGGACCTCATCCGCACCAATCGAATCGTGGACGCCAAGACGATCATTGGTCTGCTCTGGGCGATGAAGAGGATCCGCTGGTCATGAGAGGGGCCAGCGCCTGACGATGCTCAATCCCACGGCGGAGCTGCTGAAGAAGATCGACGGCATCACGCGCAAGCAGAGGCGGTACAAGCCGGAGTCGTACCTGTTCGTCCTGGCCGCCCTGCATTTCACGGTGCGCCAGCTTCCGAACCCAAGGCACGTGACCGGCAAGGAGCTCCTGGAGGGCCTGCGCCTGTACGGGCTGGAGCAGTTCGGGCCCTTGGCCACGCAGGTCTTCGAGCACTGGGGCATTGAGAAGACAGAGGACTTTGGTCACATCGTCTTTAACCTCGTCGAGGCAAAACTCCTCCGCAAGACCGAGGAGGATTCCCTGGACGACTTCCGGGGCGTTTACGAGTTCACCGACGCCTTCGATCCCGAGCCGCTGTACAAGCTTGCCGATGGGTAAGTCGTCGATATATCGAGATATACCCCTTGAATCTTCGCCCCTCTGCGAGTAAACCAAGATTACAGTGAAAAAGACACCCCTCTGGGGTTTTCTCTTTGCCCGCTTGGCTTGCGCTTTTCTAAGTCTCGCCCTTGCTCTGCCGCCCACGCCTGCCTACGGCCTGCGCCCCACCAACGCCGGCATGGAGGAATCGGCCACCCGGCAGCGCCTCGAGGAGGAGCTTGCAGGCGTTCCATGGGACCAGCCGGGATCGGCAGAGGCGTATGCCCGCTTTGCGCGACATCCGGAATACGTCCAGGCCAATCGCCACCTTCTGGATCTACTCAGGCAGCATGGTTTGGCCAGCGGGCAGGTGGTGGTTGATGTGGCCAGCGGGACCGGCAGCGGAAGTATCCCCCTAGCCGAGCTGGTCGGGCCTGAGGGAAAGGTGATCGGGGTGGATCGTTCCCCCGCCATGGTCGACTACGCGCAGCGAAACCTGCCCGATCCGCTGCGGAGCAGGATCGAATACCGTGTGGGAGACGCCTCAAACCTGAGCTCGATTGTGACGGAAAAGCCGCGCGCCATCGTTTCCTTCAATGCGATCCACCTCCTCCCGAATCCCGAGGGGATGCTGGGCGAGGCTTACCAAGCACTTCCTCCCGGCGGGATCCTCGCCTTCAGCACCACCTTCACCAAACAGTCCATCCCATCCAGTTCCCGAACGACCTACCTGGCCATCGCCCACAGAGCCGCCACCTTCCTCGAACAAGAGTTTTCCCATGCCCCGTTCGCGCCCAGAAAGCGTTTGCGTGCTCTGGCGGAACAGGAGTACGCCCAGCTCGTTGAGCAGGCCGGCTTTACCATCCGGGCGGCCGATCGGCTCTCGATCCCGATGACCCGCTCCGCCATGAGCGATTTCGTCCAGATACCGGGCGTGGCGGAATACTGGGTTTCACTCCAGATCCCTCCTCGGGAGACGAGACGGATCGTGGCAAGGGCCGTCGGGGAGGTCTTAAGCGAGATGGACGTCGAGACCGTTCCCCGGAACTGGTTCTACCTCATCGCCCAGAAACCCGCCGCCGGCATGGAGGAAGAACCCGCAGGAGAGTTGCTGCGAAGATTGAGTGATGCGCAGGAGATCCTGGGGGAGCTTTTGGCGCTGTATGAGGGGACGACTGAATACGGCGGGACAGCCGCCTTTGATCAAGCGATCCGCAGGTCATCCAGTGTGCGTGAACGACTGGATCGACTCAGATGGGTGCCGGAAGATATCCATGAGCTGGTGTTCGGCCACCGCCACGCCGTGATCTCCCCATCCCGGAAGGAACAAGCCCTTCTGCAGTTGGGCGTGACCCTGCTTTACCTCCTTTCGACCAATCTTGAGCAGGGAAGACCGCTCAAGAGCGAGACAGAACTGCTGGAAGTAATGAAGCAGGAACATGCCGGGTGGCTGGAGGTGGGTCCCCTCTACGCTGGCGGCCCGGAGATCGAGGAATCAGATTTGGAGGGGCTGATTCGGCGAACCTACGGCAAGTTCGGTTTGACCGCCGCCGGGATGGAGGAGGATTCTGCAGATGCGCGGATTGACGCGCTGAGGCGGGATTTGGTGAAACTTAAAAGAAAAATGCGGCTTGCATCCCGTCTTATGAGTGATGAGTTAAGAAAGGAAATTTTTAAGCTTCCACCTCGCTTTCCAACCCCCGATGCCTTGTGGTTAGAGTTCGAAGAGGAAATTGAGCCTTTGCGCCGGGATCCAGAAGCTTTTCTGGCGTATTTTTCAAAGCATGACCGGCCTTCCTCTCAATTGATGCGGGAAGTCCGTGACGCCATCGCTTTAAAAATTGGCCTTCCATCCAATCACGTTCTGTTTATTCCACCCGAAGAACTGCTCGTGTGGGGGTTCGCTCGAGCTCTAAAAAATAATTGGAGCGGTCTAGCCTACTCCGGAATCTATCTGAGTATTCCAGATCGCTCAGGGAAAGTGCAATCACTGGCGCTGATTCGGAGTGATCTCAAAGAAGCTGATGGTATTCGTGTCGTAGCTCATGAAGCAGCGCACTGTACTCAGAGTATCCGGGCCCTAAGGCTGTATAAGAAGGAACCCCTTTTCAGGATGGTCATGGAAGGGTTTCAGAGTCATTGGGAGCATCGATTGATCTTGTCGTTAGCCCAGGGAGACGGACCTTTGGCGAAGCGGGTCCGCCGCGTAATCCTGGGAGAGATGCGAAGGATTTATTCAAGCGGTTACTTTCGACGGGAGGCGCGGCGGTGGCCTCTTTCAAAACAGGTACGGGTAATGGTTGATGATTTTGGTCAGTCCTATAAGGTCGAAAGGTACTATCTGGTCAATAGGCTGATTGCAAGAGTGGGTGTTGGGCCCCTGAGGGCTTTGCATCAAGAGGGAAATGTGAGCCCTCTTAGGAACAAACTGGGCCCCGCGCGTTTTGGCGCGCTTCGCGCAACCTTCAGGAACGCGAAATTGGCGTCTTTAGGCGGTAGACTTGCATTATTTTATTTGGAGTTTTCCAACACCGTGGTTCTTGAGCCGACTGTTTATCAAAATAGCTTCACTCCGCGCTTGGTCCGGTTTGTTCGGCAACTGGAAAAACTGTTTTTTGCTGAGGTTGGACGTGAATCCACTGAATTCTCCAGGTCCTTCCTAAAAACTGACAGTATTGCCCTCGAACAAGCTGAGGGATTGGGTCGGTTGGCCTATGCTTACGTGAGTATGCGAAGCGCATTGTCTGACCTAA
>CAYJQV010000012.1:0-33583 GCA_964372395.1 uncultured Planctomycetia bacterium
CGGCAGATCCGTCCAAGAGATCCTCACCAACCTGCGCACCGAGCTCCAGCGCCGCTCGGAATTCACCACCGCCTCCGAAATCCTCGACCAGGTGGAGTCCCGCCTGCAGATGGAGAAGTCCCCGGTCATCCGGGAGCTGGTCTCCGAGCTGCGCCAGCTCTTCTCCGAGATCGGACCGAAGGACCGAACCAAGCCGGACGGCCAGGATTCCTTCGCCCGGGCGCTCGACAGAGGTGAGATTCGGGTGGAGGGCTTCGAGGGGCGGGATGGGGCGCGGGACCCGATGAGGCGGTATGTGTACACCGGCGTGGATCCGAGGATCCGCGAGTTTGTGAACAAGCTCA
Source organism: uncultured Planctomycetia bacterium (assembly GCA_964372395.1). GTDB lineage: Bacteria > Omnitrophota > Gorgyraeia > 1-14-0-20-64-10 > 1-14-0-20-64-10 > CAYFHV01. The sequence continues at coordinate 345 of CAYJQV010000012.1, forward strand.
ACGCCATGATCGACCGCTTCGAGCTGGCCCACCCGGAGGGCTACCGGCCGTGGATCCCGCAGGGGCAGCAGCTTCTGAACTTCCTGGGGAACCCAACCAAGGGCTGGGAGATCCTGACCGGGGAGGGGAAGACCGACATGCTGACTCACCTGGCGGTTTTGGCCGGGTTCGTCACGGGCCACCGCCGGGGTGTGCTGGTCTTCTCCGACGCGAACAAGATGAGCGAAGGGTTCCCTGCCCGGGTGCGGGAGATGTGGGACAAGCTGGGCTTCCGGACGATGGAGATCCGCGATCAGCGGGAGCTGGATCAGCCAGGGGCCGTCGAGCGGCTGGAGCAGGCGGACCTGGTGGTGGTCACAGCGAACGTGAACGGGTTCCTGGTGCGTCTGAGCGAGTCCGGCAACCCCAACTACAGGGCGGCATGGCGGATCCTCACGGAGAACGCGAAGGTCGTGGAGGACGAGATTCATACGCGGAATGCGACGACCTTCCAGATCACCCTGGGCGGGGAGGGGACCGAGGTGACCGAGCTGGGCTTCCGGAGCATCCGCGATGCGGTTGCCCTGGTGGATGGCGTGATGGAGAGAATGCAGGAGGGTCGCAGCCGGGCGGAGGTGTACCGGGAGCTGGGCCGGGAAGAGACGATCCTTCTCTGGAACGCGGAGCGAGAAGAGGTGTCACCGTTCTTCAACCCGCGCAGCCGCTTCTACCGGGAGGTGGCGGAGGCCCTCAGACAGAGGGGTGTGGAGAATCCTGGGGAGGCGCTGCGTGATATGAACTACGACGGGCCGCAGAGGAATCTTCTGCGCGACACCCAGGGCGTGCTGGTCGAGCTGGCCAAGATGATGAAGCAGCACCGCGACCAGGACTACGGCTTCGATTTCCTGAATGAGAACCACGAGTCGGTCAGCTCCGGCGGCATGCTGAGGGCCTTCCCGGTGAACCGCGATATCGGCGCGGAGCCCAACAAGCACTTCTCCAATCCGTACGAGGCGGTGGTGAAGTTCGTCTTCGGGCTGGACCGGTTCCTCGCCACCGAGCCCAACGACCCGTTGGCGATCCGGATCCAGCGGGAGGCGGGGATCAGCCGGGCTCCCATCGATCGCCTGGGAGAGGTGAGGATCAACGTGGAGTCACAGCTCGGCTACTACCAGGAGTATCTCCAGACGGTGCTGGCAAGGGGCTCCACGGTGACGGCCTTTACAGGGACGCTTCGGCCGATTGAGCCGTACCTGCAGGCGCTTGGGATCGGGGTGGATAGCAGCCGGCGCTTGGAGGGGATCCTGCGCCGCCTGCCGCGCGAGAGTCTGGTCAGCGCCGACGGCTCTTTGACGGAGTTGGGACGCAGGGTGGCGCGGTACCTGGAGCTGCCGGAAGCGGAGTTCTCGAACAGGGTTCGCAGCGCGCTGGTCCCAGAGAATGGGGCCGCTGTGCTCCATCCCGGGCTGGCCGGTATCCGGTTGATCGGCGGGACAGGGCGGTTTGGAGAGGGGCTGGCGAGCGCCTTGGATCGTGCGGACCACGTGGTCTTGCTGCATGACGCGGCCTCGGCGGGCCCCGTCCATGTGGTGGAGCCGAGCATTGGAACGATCGAGGGATACAACCGGGCCAATCCGAGCAGGCAGGTTCAGGCGGTGGTGATCCACGCCGGCCAGCGCTGGTTCGTCCGGGAATGGAACGCAGCGGAAGGGAGGTTCGGTGAGCGGCTGGAGGTGAGCTACGATCAGACCACGCGGCTTGCGGACGGAAGAGAGTTCCCGGCGGTCCAGAATGTCCTGAGAAGCGATTCCGGGCTGCGGCGCGTGGCGGTCGTCACCCACACGGGAGACCGGTTTGGGATGGACCTGAGGAGCGACCGGCCCAACGTCATCTGGAGGGGACTGCTCGATCGGGACACCACATTGACCAGCCTCCTTCAGCTCATGGGGCGGATCCGTCCATCCGAGATCTCCAATGCGCTGCTGGTCGATTCCTCAGGCCGGCTGACGGAAATGGGAGCCCGGGTTGCCGAGCAGCTCGGCAGGGACCCGCAGGCCATGGCTGAGACCTGGCGGAACAATCGGCAGGGCAAGACGCTCTTCCTGAACCGGATCGAGTCGGATGTGCTCAACCGTGGCCGGCTTGCGGAAGAGTTCCTGCCCGAGGGCCTGAGGCGGGAGGGGGCCGGCCACTTCGGACAGCGCGTGGATGCGCTCTTTGAGCTGGCGCTGGGCAATGAGGTGAGGGATTACCAGCGCAACGTCTTCGAGGTGATCCGCAGCGCCCAGCTCCATGTGGTGACGAGCTTCCTGACGGGGCTCATGGACCGGGCCCGTTCTCCGGGCGAGCGGTCGGCGATTGAGAAGGTGCGGAATGCCATCTGGAGCGAGGCGATGGGCAACCGGGATCTTTCGGGCCGGACGCCGCCGCTGACGCGGGACTTCCTGTACAACGAGCTGGAAGGGATGAAGCAGAGGATCCGCGACCTGGCCGGCGGGCAGACGCCGGAGAGCCGGGAATTGCTGGCTCAGCTGTCGCGCGGGGCGAGAGGGGAACTGCAGGCGTTCGCCGCTCGAAGCGGCCAGGCGCAGATTCGGTTCCTCGCCGAAGGGCAGACGCCGGCAAGCACAGCAAACCGCCGGGGAGGCCTTTTTGCCGCCCGCGATCTGGCGGCCTTCTGGAACGAGGTGTCGGTGCGCTTCAGGGAGTCGGATCTGCCGAAGAGGGCGCCTCACCAGCCGCCGCTCAGCGCGCAGGATCGGGCGGTGACACAACTCGCGCGCGATCTTCAGGTGGACCAGGTGCCCACCACGGTGGAGCAGGGGGCGGCGCTGCTGGGGATAACCCCGGAGGCGGCTCGGGACCTGGTGCGCCGGGCGAGCGGCTCGAACTACGCGCCGACCGAACAGCTCCCGTTCGCCGTGCGGGCCTACTTTGTCGCGGCGGCGTCTCTCCAGGACAGCGAGCGCTGGCAGGCCGTCACGGAATTTGTGTCTCATCTTCCAGCGGGGGAACAGGCCGTCATCACCGGAGGTCTTGGAGAGAGCGTCCTTACTGCGGACGCCACACCCCAGCAGAGGGCAGGGGTGCTGGCCAACCTGACGGCCTCCGGGGTTCTGACTCTCGAGGCCGGAGCGCGAGGGGTGGAGCGCTTCTTCCAGGTGGTCTCTATCCTGGCGTTGGCGATGCCGCAGGGGAGCCGGATCAGCTTGGATGAGGTTCGCAGCATCCAGGGGCAGGAGCTGCCGGCGGTCCGGGCCTTGGAAGCGGCGGCGGTGCACCAGACGGAAGCCGGTTCCAGGCAGCTCGGGCGAGATCTTCGCAGCTTGGCCAGCTTTGCCGATCCCTTCCTCAGGGCGCAAACGCATCTGGCGTGGGCCCAGTATTACGAGCGGCAGGCCACCGAGGTGGGTGGCGTGGATGCCGCTCAGGCGGAGGAGCTGAGGGGCCGGGCGCAGGAAGAAATGGGGCAGGCGCAGGGCTACCTGGCCTCCGCCGGGCGACACGGCTCGGTCGCGGATCTGGGGAACCTGTTCCTGCTCGCCGGGCAGCTCAGAGGTGACAAGGCGACCGAGCGCCAGGTCGAGGAGGCCGCATTCCTCCTTGCGCAGATCACCGATCCGGACCTGGATCGAGCCGGCTTTGGCCGGATCAACGCTTTCTATCAGGACGCGAGGGACCTCTTTGGAATCGATCCGACTTCTCGGAGAGTCGGTCCGCTCCCCGTTGGCCGAATCCAGCAATTGATGGAGAAGCCCGCAGAGTGGGCCGCGCTGGTTCGGGATCACGGGGATGCGGCTGGGAAGGAAGCCCTGAAGCGGTGGGAGGCAAAGCGGGCCGCGGGGATGGAAGCGGAGCTCAGTACCATCCTTGCTGAGGTGGAGGTTCAGGCCGTCAAAGCGGGCGCCCCGCCAGGATACCGGGTGTCTGACGAAACGCGTGAGCGGATGAAGGCGCTGGACGGGCGGGCGCAGCAGGATGTCTGGGCAGAGCTGGAAGGGATCCGGCGAGAGATCCATCAGCAGGTGGGCAAGGAGTTTCTGGCGGACCTGCCCGGGGAGCCGAATCGGTTGATGCAAGAGCTGGGCGATCTGTTGAGTCGATCCCCGGATCAGATGACCCTCGAGGTCCATGACCAGCAAGCCGTTCCGTTGCTGGAGGGGATTGCCGGCGCCGATCCCCGAATGGCGGCGCGGCTCCTGCACCCCCGCCTGTCCGCGGAGGACGTGGCGGCGGCCCGGGAGCTCGTCGGTGGCTTGAGCGCCCTCGAGACGGAGCATCCGGGCGCCACGCAATCGGAGAACCGGCTCGGGATCCTCGTACCTCTGGCCCGGGCGCAGCAGGAGCTCTCTTCGGGCGGGACGGTCTCGATGGGCCGGCTGATTCAGGCCGCCCTCCGGAACGGGGTGTCGGTGTACGAGGACAACGCCATCTCGCAGGAGTTCGTCACGCTGGCGGTCTTGGCCGATCCCAAGGTGCTCGGCTCCCTGCCGACGACGGGCCAGACCCAACGCGGTGTGACGTATGGGCAGATGCAGCCCCGCGACCGGCTCCAGGCATCCCTCGAACAGGCCATTGGGATGTACGAGGCCCTTGTGAAGGAGGATCCAGGGTTGGTGGCACAGGTGCCCGTGCCTCAATTCCTTCAGGCGGCCAGCGCGAGCTTGGATGGAGACTTAAAGGCCATCCCGGTCCTGGTGGCGGATCAGGGTACGACAGCTACAGCGCGGACTTTGGGTGCCATGGCAAGGGATGCGCTGCCCGACCAGGCGCAGATCCGGCGGATGGCTGCTACCTGGATGGAGCAGGCGTTTCACGACCTGCAGGGTACGGGCGAGTGGGCGAGACAGATGCAGCCGGCGCTGCGCAGACTCGTGCTGAAGATCGCCCTGGGGCACGACCTTCCCGTGACCATCGAAGCCCAGCAGATCGAGCCCATCGCCCAGACCCTGGGTGCCGTTCTGTACAACTCTCTCCAGCAGCAAGGTCTGCCGGCAGAGCTGGCGGAGGCTGCGGCCCAGCAGATGGCGGGCGAAGCGGCGAAAGCCATGGCGACCGACCCGAAATGGGAGGTCAATCATCCGGACTACCGGACCCTGATTTACGGGGCGGACGGGAGGTCCGGGATCATGCGGCAGATGCGGTTCCAGGAGGCGGTGGCCGAGCTGGAGAAGCAGATCCGGCATCAACCGCTGCTGCTTGTCCGGCCCCATGCAGGGTTGTCGCTGGTCGATCAGGCCGGTACCTCGGATCGGGCCGAGCGGATCCGAATCCTCACCGGGGTCGGACAGATCATCAGCCTGGGCCGTGGCACCGCCTGGGCCCAGGGTTATGCCGATGAGGCGCTGGGGAGAGCGCTCCAGGGGCGCGGAGATTCGCTGGGAGCGCTGGAGGCCTACGGTCGATCGCTGGAGACCGATCCTTCCCGCTTCGGCTCATGGAATGAGCTGCTCACGCTTGTTCGATCAACGGATGCAACCCTCTTTGCCCGAACCGATCACACAGCGTATCGGGCGGCCCTTCTGGGCACGTTGGAGCAGTTCGGGGCGACGGAATTGACGCAGGGCTGGGCCCAGCAAGCGCTCCTGGCGCTCCTGGATAACCCTGTCATGGAGCCGCTTGCTACGGGCCAGGCGATTGCCGACATGCTCAGCCGGCAGGAGCCCAACCCCTACGCCGGCCGCGACCCGACTCAGCCGAAGCTGACTGAAGCGGGCCTGGCAGCCAACGCGAAGCAAGAGCGGCAGTGGGACATCAACCCGGCGCTGCGGATGGCGGTGGGATCGATCCAGCGCTTGACCGAGGAGCGAAGGGGCACAGTCCAGCTCTCTGATCAAGAGCGGGAGCTTGCCCGGAATTTCCGGCTTCCTGAGCGGGAGCTTCCTCTTACAGTGGTGGGTGTCCAGGAGGGTCTTGAGAATCCGGACGGCCAGAGGCCCCTCCTGCCCAATCCGGACCGGCCGGAGGATGCCTCTGTCATGACAGATCTGCGGAATCAGGTCATCCAGGAGATGGTTGACCGATTCGGTGTGAGCGGCTCCATCTCGAAGGATGGGCTCACGGAGGAGGATCTGCAGTTCATGCTCGGTGAGGTCCGTGTCAAGTCGGCCCATACCTCCTGGGAGTCGCCTCACGGCCGGATCATGGTTTCCTACAACGGGGAAACCAAGAAATTCGACATCCTGGTTGGCCAGGAGGCCTTTGAGGCATTCAGGAGAATCCGGAACATCCCGATCCAGATCCTGCATCCAGATCACCCGGATCCCTCCAAGCGGACCGTGAGCTCGAGCCTCTTCCGGTCCTACGCCTTCTGGGTCATGTCGCACGAGACGACCCACCTGGTGGATGCGGTGGTGGCGGCGAAACGGATCATGGGGGAACTGCCGCAGGTCGACCTGGGGGATGCGATCCAGCTCGTGAAGTTCCTTGAAGCGCAGGGCTTCATCGCGGCGGAGGGTCTTGGAGAGATCACGCGGGCCGCGGCGGTGAAGGGGCTGAAGGAGCTTCAGCAGCAGCTCAAGCAGTCTGCGTCGGGTCAGCTTTCGGAGCAAGCCCGCGGACAGCTCCTCCACGATGTGATCTACAAGCTCAACCTGTTGCGCGTGGCCCACAGCGAGGAGCGGGCGAACCAGTCCTTGAGGCGCTACCGGACGCTCGGCTTCGCCTCGTTCGTCACCATGAGCGCGATGGGCTTTGATGGGCCCCGGAAGGCCGCGCTGAACGGCCAGGCCATGACCGAACAGGATCTTCTTGCGGCGGTGGATCAGTTCATTGCCAGAAACCACGAGTACCAGGAATTCTTCCAGGGCGACGAGGGAGCGAAAGCGCTCGGCCAGGCGAAGGAGTTGGTGGTGGGTCTGCATCGGGCTGCGCGCAGCGGCAGAGGATTGGTGTTCGCTCAAAGCGGCTCGCTTCCGGAGTCGGCAGTGACATCCAGAGAGGGAATCCCAGACACTGTACCGATGGAGGAGCCCACGCAGGAACCGGATCTAGCAGAGAGCTTCATCACCGAGCCGCAGGTGGTGCGCACGCTGGAGGGCGGGCTGAAGGTGGTGGAGCTGGCCGACGGGGCCCGGCATGTCCCGCAGGAGGCGCTGCCACAGGAGCAGCTGGAGCGGCTGTTCAGCGGATTCGTGGGCGGGGCGGACGATGCCCTGAACCGGGAGCGGGTGGCGAACTTCCGGCAGAAGCTGAGTGCCAAGGGAACGTTCGCATTCGGCGTCCGGAACGAAGCAGGCGAGCTGGTCGGGTTCATTGCGGGCTATCCCGATCCCAAGATCGGCGGAGCCTTTACGCCTGCGTTCGAGGCGCTGGATCCCTCGGTTCGGGGCAAGGGTCTCTGGAAGGTCCTTCAGGAGACGCTGGTTGAGCGGGTGCGCGGCCTGAACGGGCCGGATGGGCAGCCGCTCTACCATGTGCTGACGGGCCACACGGCGGTGGATCAGACGCCTCGGCCGTTCGAGCAGTGGCTCGGACGGCTGGGGCAGGACGAGGCGAACAGCTTTATCCAGCGGGAGCCCGGCTACTACGCGGGCGGCCAGCACGACGCCGATTACTGGGCGATCCCGCTGAGGGAGAGCCCGCAGGCCGGAGAGATCGTGGAATCGTTCTGGGGGCGGGCCGCCGCCGGCGTGCCGGGCAGGGCCGGCAGGGCCGGAAAGCAGTTGATGCTGAGATTCCTGCAGAAGCTGGAGCCGATCGTGCCTGCGGCGGATCGGGCGCGCGAGGATCTGGCGCTCGTGGTGGAGAAGGCGCTCAGACGGATGGCCGAGCGGGGCGAGAAGCTGGATGAGACGAAGCTGGAGGAGCTGAAGCTCTTCTTCCTTGAAGAACCCAACCCCGAGACGATCAACTGCGCCTGCGCGGCGATCAAGCATTACCTCGAGGCCACACCCGAAGCGGCCAAACAGGCTGCCGGGGTCTCCATCGAGGAGATCGCAATCCTCGTGGTGGCGGAGATGCTGAAGAACGCCCCGTCCGACCTGGAGAAGGGCAACCTCTACTTCCGCCTGGTGAACGGGCGGCCGCAGGTGGATGTGCCTGCCTCGGTGATCGAGGAGGTACTGGTCACCTACTTCGGGCAGGAGATGGACACGATCCAGCCGGAGAGTCTTGAGGTGCTGACCGCTTACAGGAAGGCGGCGGTGCTGCGGGTCTTCGGGGATGATACGCACCCCCACTTCGTGGTGCGGGGGGCAGACCCAGGCCGGGCCGGGGCCGGCATCGTCCACGAGTCCAATGGCCTGAGTGGTCTGATCCCGGACGGGAAGGTCAACGTCCGCTGGGCTTCCGAGAAGCTCGCCGCAGGGGAGATGGTGAGGGTTGCGACCGTTTCGAAGCCACTGGCGGATCAGCTCGTCCGCGAGGGCCGCGCGCAGCCGGTGCTGAGCGCCGGGATCATGGGCCGCGGCCAGCCGGTCTTCAAGCCGGAGGACTTCGGGGCTGCGGAGGAGCAGCCGCCGCTCGTCGCGCCTGAGCAGCCGCCGATCCTGGTGGTCCCGCCGCCTGCCGGACCCACGCCGGGGGCGGGTATCGAGGAAGTGGGCGAGGAGGAGGTGCCCACGCCGAAGAATGTGGATGCGCTGCTGCGTAAGATCGCCGAGAGGCACTTCAAGGGCGGGGTTACCGCCTCCGGCCTGGAGGAGTTCATGGGCGAGGTGCGGGAGAGGGTTTACACTCCGGAAACCTACGGCTTCGGTCCGGCGATCAACCAGAAGGATTCCTACTTCAAGGCGGTGGAGCTTCCGGACGGACGTGTGCAGATGTTCGTGGTGCTGCCTGATGGGCGCGAGGTCTTCTGCTGGGACTGCTTCGAGGCGGCGGAGCGGATCGCGGCGGTGCTGGAGGAGTACGGCCTGAAGCCGGTGATCGTCTTCGGCGAGAACGAAGTGTTCGACGGCGACGTTGCGGTTCAGGTGGAGCTGGGCGGCAGGATTTACCTCTTGAGCCCGGTGCCGACGGTGGACATGCTGAATGCCCGGCTCGTCAACAAACAGATGGTGCCGCTTGAGGAGATCGCCAAGACCGCGGCGGTCCGGCAGCTCGCGATCGCGATGGGAAGCGCGAATCTAACCCCCGGCCCGATCCAGCCGCAGCTTCGGCCCGAGCAGGCAATCGAGAAGGGAGACGGCGAGACGCTGCTGCGGTTCTTCGGGCTGGACCTCACCAGGGACGGCCTCCTCTACACCTGGCTGGACAAGCCGGTGCGCGGGCACATGGTTCTCAAGGATAGGATCTCGCTCATGCAGGTGCTGGTGCCCGAGACCAGCCGCGCGGATCTGGAGGCGGCACTCAAGGAGGTGGATCCGGAGGACGAGCAGGCGGTGGCAGGCGTCATCCAGCAGTACGGACAGATCGTGACTCGGCGCGGGCACATTGACGCTAAGTTCATCTCCGGGATGCTGCTCAAGCCGATTCAGCCGAAGGCAACTCCGCTCACCCTGCTGCCGCCGACCCGCGGGGACGCGGCGGAAACCTTCGCCTTCCACTATGCCGGCACGCCGCTGCAGAGTCTACTGCAGCGCTGGGCGACAGCCTCGGACGAGACCGTGCAGCGGGAGGGGCCGATGATCGCGGTCATCTCCGGCCGGGCCCGCGATCTCCTGGATGAGAGCGAGCAGAGGGCGCTGGAGCAGTACCTGGCGAACCTGCCCAAGACGCTGGCGCTGCGGACCGTCCTGTTCGGCTCCGGATGGCGGGACGTCTGGGATCAGAACCAGGCGCTGGTCCTCGTGGAAGGGGATCGGGGCGATCTGTTCCGGCGGCTGCGCGATATGGTGAAGGATCCAGCGGGCGCCACAATCCAGGTGATCGGCGAATCGGATTGGGCGGCCTCCCTGGCGAGGGAGCATGGATTCAATCCGGATCGGGTGCAGTTTGTGAAGGATGTGGCGGACATCCGCGCTCTCGTCCTGGCGCTGGGGCGGGCGCTGGGCGTGCCGAGGCGGATGATCGAGAGTTATTTGGAGGAAATTCTGGCGGAGCTCGAGGTCCTTCCGGTCGGGGTGTAACCATGGAAGAGAAACTGCGACGGGAGTGGGGAGGCGGCGAGGCGGAGGCGAATGTGTTTAGTGACTTTTCCGGGCGTTCGCCAAACGGTGAGGTCTTGCTGCCTGCCTACACCCCGCGCTGGGTAGCGGCCCTGCGGGCTGTTGCTAGGGTGCCGAAATCCCTAAATCCTTACAGATCTTTCGAGCCAGAAAGTCATCTACCTCGGTGTGTCTCGGAACCGAAGAGGTTCTTCCCGTGGCCGGATTCCAGTAGATGGTATGTCTGCCGCCCTCTCGCAGAAGCCTGCATCCCTCCTCCGCCAGGTGACGCAGGAGCTCCTTACGCTTCATCAGACGGCGATGGAGATGGGCTCTTCGATGCCTTTTCGGCCGTGGGCGCGGTGGGCGAGTGCTCGGTTTGCTTCCAGCACCAAGGCGAGGGCTTCCTTAAGATTCCTTTTCGCTTCAGCCAGCGTCTTCCCTTGGGTGTTGACGCCGGGAATCTCCTCGACGTACCCAACGTACCACTTGCGGCGCTTCATATACACGGCGGTGAATTGGCCAACCATACTTCTAAGTATAGCAGAGGGCAGCGGCTGTGAACAGGTACGAACTTGAAACTGGTGGAGTCTTGTTGCCCGCATACGCGCTGAAGGAGCTAACGAGCCAGCTTTCCGCTCCAGAGCTCGGCCAGGAAGGCCCGCCAGGGAAGGATCTCGATCCCTCCCCCGGTGCGGCGGGGCTGCTTCTCCAGGCAAACGACGATGCGGCGCCTCACCGGGCCGTCCTCTCTCAGGGCGTGCAGGGCGCGCAGATCTCCCTCGTGGACCCGGGCCGAACCCTTGATTTCGACGGCGGCCTCCTTGTCTCCCAGGATGAAGTCCACCTCCTGTCCCGTGCTGGTTCTCCAGAAGGTCAGGGGCAGGTCCGGGGCCCGGTAAACCTGGTAAGCCCTGAGCTCCATGAGGAGGTAATGCTCGAAGGCCTTTCCGAACTCGGCGCTGTCCAGGCGAGGCTGCCGACGGGCGAGGTGGTTGGCCACCCCGACGTCGAAGAGATAGAACTTCTCGGTCACGATCATTCGTCGGTTCCTGGACTTCTTCCACGGAGGCACCCGGAAACCCAGATGGGTATCCTCGAGGATCTGGAAGTAGGTGCGCACCACCTTGTGCGAAATTCCCGTCTCCCTGGCGATGTTGGTGTAGTTGATCAACTCGCTGCTGGTGATGGCGGCAACCCGCAGGAACTCCGAGAAGGCGGGAATGTTCTGGGTCAGGGCCTCTGCGGCGATCTCTTCCCGGAGGTAGTCCGCCACATAGGCGCGGAGGTCCTCCAGAGGGTTGGGCGAGAGAAAATGCGGCGGCAGCAGCCCGGAGATCATGATTTGCTCCAGGTCGAGACCCTCCACCTCCTGAACAGTGAGAGGCACCATCTGCCTCCTCCAGGCGCGGCCTGCCAGGAGATTGGCGTGGCCCCTTCGGAGCTTCCGTGCGCTGGAGCCGGTCAGGAGAAAGGAGATCCTCCGGTTGGCGATGAGCCAGTGCACCTCATCCAGAAGGGCGGGGACCTTCTGGACTTCGTCGAGCACCAGCAGGCCGCGGTGGTTCTGGTACCGTTCCCGCAACAGCGCGGGCCGGACGGCGTATTCGGCGAAGAGATCGGTCTTCAGGAAGTCGAGCACGGTTGCCTGGGGCAGGTGATGATTGATCCAGTAGCTTTTTCCCACCTTCCGGGGTCCCCAGAGGAAGGCGGACTGACCCTCCGGCAGGCGCAGGTCCAGGAGCCGTCTTACAATTTTACCCACATAGGGAAGTTTATCCGGATAATTTCACCTTGTCAAGCCATACCGCAAGGTCCGCGCGCGGCAGAGGGAGACCGGGATGAATAGCCCGAATGGCGAAAAAGGCGCGGGGATCCTGCTGCCGGCCTACACCCCGCGCTGGCTGCCGTGGCTCAAGGGGATCGCGGCGGCCACCCTCTTCGCCTTCACCCTGACCTGTGTCGTGCCGCCGGGGTTTGCGCAGGGCCTGCGGCGCGACGACACCCTGCGGGCGCTTGCGCCGGAGGAGGCCCCCGACAAGGCCGGCCTCGAGGAAGCGCTGAGAACGGGAACGGAGTCCACCGCGCAGGCTGAGGTAATGACGAGGCGGGAGTTCATGGGGGGCGTTTTCAAGGAAGGTGCTGCCGCCGCCGTCGGATATTCACTGCTTGGGGCTGTAGCCGCCGGGGAGGTGCGGGCACAGGAGCTTCCGGCCGAGGTTCGGACCGCGCTGCTCGAGTTCATCCGGGCCCGGAAGATTACCGGCGTGGAGCCGATCATGCCGCCGAATATCCCGAAGGAGCGCCTGGCCAGGGCGGAGAGGCAATACCTGAAGGAGACGGGGCAGAGGTTCAGGGGCCTGGAATTCAACGGCCTGTACCGGGAGTATGAGCCGGGCGAGACGGACACCATGCTCACCCGGTACGGGCGGATCTGGCCGTACGGGAACGCGTTGGTCCTGCTGGCCCTTCTCGCGTTGGGCGAGCGGAAGGAGGCACAGGAGCTCATGGACGCGCTGGTCCGGCTGGGCAAGGCCGAGGAGGCGCTGGGCTTCGAGGGCGGCTACCACTTCTCCTACAACACCCAGGGCGAGCGACTGGTGGACCGCGAGGTTCAGCGGGACAGCTTCATCCATCCGGTCGCCCCGACCGGAAACACTCTCTGGGTAGTTGTAGCGCTCTATCGGGCGATGCGGGAGTTGGGGGACTGGCGGCATCTGGAATGGGTGAACGGCCTTCGCCAGCGCGTCTTCGAGCGAATCCAGATCCGGGATGAGAAGGATATCCGGCACGGGTTCCTGCCCGGGGCCCGCTACACCGATCTGGCCGGCCTCACCAACCCGCGGACCAAGCGGGCGTTCCCCGGCGTGGATGAGCTGGCCTATACCGACGATGCGGGATATTGGGTCTATGGAGGGAATCCCAATCGCCTCTTGGAGGATGTCGCCAAGGAGCATCTCGACGATGCCGTCTTAGCTGCGTGGGAAGCCTACCTGACCAACGAGGCGGCCCCGAAGGGCCAGAGGGGGCGATGGGATGCGAAGCAGAAACAGCCATTCCTGGAGAGCTACCGGCTGCTTGTGAACAACCTCCCCCGGCTGTGGGTGAAGGACCATTTCGTGACCGGAATCGAGTTCGATCCGGCCGCTCCGGCTGACAGGCGGCTGCGCCGGAACGACTCAGTGGCCACCGACAACGGCTCCTGGGCATGGGCGGCGCTGGCGTACAACGAGGAGATGGCCTGGCAGACGATCCAGTTCAACCGGCGAAACTTCCGCGTCAGCCTGAGGATCGGCGACATGGAGGATTTGCCCCCAGCCACCCGGGAGGCGATCCGAACCGGCCGGATTGATCCGAAGGCCGAGGTGGTCGGCACCGCCTTCTGGGAGGAGGGTTTCATGGACCGCTTCATCCGTCCCCTGGTCCCGGCCAAGGATCCGCGTCGGGCGGCGTGGAGGTGGATGATCCATCCGGAGGCGACCCTGGGCGTGGTCCACTTCCTCCGGCTCTACGCGCAGGTCACGCGGAATGCGGAGCGACGGAAGGAAGCCCAGGCGTTTGAAACGGAGCTCTGGCGCGGGACGACCCACTTGCACGAATTGCACGGCGGCCGGCTGCCCAACGCCTTTTCGCCGCGCGTGGACTCGGAGGGCCGCCGAATCCCGGAACCTCCCCTTTTCACCACGCTGGCGAACATCACCTCCGCGGCATGGATGATCCTCGTGGAGCGGGGCGGCCTGTTCGCGGAGCGGAGCGGGATCCGGCTGCGGGATCTTCCGAAGGAGCTGCGGGAGGGGATCCGGTTCGAGCCGCCGCGCGGCGGGCTGGAGGAGACGATCCCCGCGGCCGAGAGTGGACCCAAGGTCAATTTCTGGGCGAGGCGAAATGGGGTTGTCGAGCCAGTTCCAAAGCCGGCGGCCGGTATGGAGGAGGCTCCGGATCTTGGGCCGGCGATCACCCGGCGGGAGGCGCTGAAGATCGGCGGCGCGGCCGCCGCCGGCGTCGCCCTGCTCGGTGCCTCCGCGCCGGAGGCGAAGGCCCAGCAGCCAGCTCCGAATCGGCCCGCGCGTTTCATCCCGCCGCACGCCGGCCCGCCCGACATGCGGCCGGGCGTCGTCAACGGGCGCAACACGGTCTGGGTGGACTGGGACAGCGGGAAGACCTACTTCCCCAAGCCGGAGCGATTCTACGAGCCGCGCTCCATGCCTCACCCGAGGGATCCCTGGGACGCATGGCGGAACCGGATCCGGATTCAGCTCCGGCGGGCCACCCTGATGCGGTCGCTGGCTCGCCTTGTCGGCTGGCGGAGAGACCCCGCCACCCGTCAGGAGGTCCGCGACGAATGGGACCCGGCCTCCTTCGCGCCGGACGAGCGGGGCGTCCTGCGCAGCTACATCCTCTGGGCCCCCTGGGACGTGGAGGAGGGGTGGTGGCCGGCGATCTTCGACGGCATGGCCAAAGCGGCCGGTGTGCGGGACCTCGGGCGCGACTGGCCGGTCAACCAGCGCCCCCATTCCCGGATCTACATGGATCCCTACGGGTTCATGTCCCCCCTGCGGAGCTGGTCGGTCAAGAAATTCCTTGAGCTGCGCGAGCTGGCCCGCAGGCGCGGGGTCCATATAGTGCCCATCCTGGGGGACCCGAGCATGGGGGAGGACCCGGACCTGGCCAGGCGCCTCATGCGGGACTTCATGGCAACCGGCGTCTTCGTCCCCGACTCGGACGGGGTCGTCCGCATCGCGCTCGACATCGAGCCGGACGATCCGGACGCGTTAAAGGCGAAGGACGGCGACACGCCGGACCAGATCGCCGGGAAGAAGGCGAAGGAGAAGGAGTTCTGGGAGAACGTGCGGAAGGTGGTCCGCGGGACCCAGAGGGACTTCCACCGCCGATTCCAGCTTCCTTACCTGGCGGAGGAGGACCGCTCGAGCGTGGAGATCACCCTCTACGTCCCGCCCGACTTCTTCGACATCGTCCGGAGGCACGACCTGCAGATGCCCAAGGGGGTCCGGTTCGTCGTGATGACCTACTCCAACCGGATCGAGGGGACGCAGCAGGAGCCGGGGGTCGTGGATCACGCGAGGCGGGCGCTCGCGGCGATCCGGGCGGACCGGGCCGAGCCGGTGGAAGCGAATCGGCGCCTGAGCCGGCTCAGGCGCGACGGGGACCTGAAGTGGGGCGGCGTCGCCGTGGACATCGGGCCCCACGTCAAGCGCGGCGACACCCTGTTCTGGGATCCGGAGAGGCCTCTCCAGGGCAGGGTGGGAGACCGGGCGGAGGAGGCCGGCCGGAGGCTTCACGACCTCCTGAAGGATGAAGAGAGCTTCCAGGGTGAGATGGAGTACGTGATCCACTCCCACGACATCCTGGGGGATCTGGTCCCCTTCCTCAAGAGCCGGGGGCCCAGCCCCGAGGAGATGGCCGGGCGGGAGATCTCGAAGGATTTCGGCCCCATATGGAAGAGCATGCAGAAGGCGATCGGGTTCTTCTCCGCGCGGCGCCCCCCGCCTCCCCCGGCCCGGTACGGGGCGGGGGAGGACCTGCGCCCCGCCGAGGATAAGGTGAAGGAGGACCTCATGATCGGGCTGCAGCGGGTGCTGGCCGGCATGGTGGCCACGGGGGGCCTGGCCGCCCACTGGGCCACGGTCTACGACACCCTCATGATGTCCATGCGCCGCGGCTATTTCTTCCCGCGCGTGGACGACGATTGGCCCATGCTCGGCCCCGACCTGGGGATCCTCTACCTGCTGGTGAAGTTCGGCTACAGCAGCCAGTTCGGGAGGAAGGGGAGGATCGTGAAGGTGAACCGGACGTTCGTGGACCCGTCGTTCCAGGCGGATACGGTCCTCCTGCCCGGCGGCCGCCCGCTGCTCGGCCCGGACGGCCAGCGGGTGCAGGGCCGGCTCATCCGGCACGATCCCGACATCCTGGTGGACGGGACGAGCGCCCGGCGCGCCGAAGACGGCGGCCTGGCGCAGATCCCCTCCAACGGCTACAACATCTACTGGACGATCGAGGTGGAGAACCTGGACACCGACGAGTTTCGCGGGTCCCTGCGGCTGCTGCCGCACACCGGGTACGGCGAGCCGATCGACCTCAACTCCGATCCGGTGATCCTGGGGCGGGGGGAGCGGGGCACCTACACGATCGGGGTCACGGTGGACAAAGACGACAACGCCTCCCCGGTCTACGTCAACGGGGCCCGAAACGACACGGTCGCCGACCCCTTCCGCCGGAAGGGCCGCATCCACCGGAATGTCCCGATCTCCGAGGGGATCTTCTTTATCACCGAGCAGCACGTGCCGGAGATCGCGCACGCCGTCGGGGTGGGCGCCTTCGACCCGCTGGCGCTGGCGGAGGCCGCGCGGCACGGCCCCATCCGGGAGAGGCTGCTGGAGCTCGCGGTGCAGTGGATCGCCCATCACCAGTTCTCGGAGCTGGCCGTTGAAGCCCTCTCCCGGCCGCTGGGCGTGCGGGTCCAGCTTCGGCCCGACCAGGAGCCGGAGGAGATGGTCCGCTCCATCGCGGACTGGAACCAAGGGACGGACCCGCGGCACCGGCACGGGGTCTCTTACCTTGTGGTAGACAGCCCGGAGCTCCTGGGTCTGGTGCGGGATGTCCGCGACCGGCGGCGGGCGCGGCTGTCGGCCGGCGCGACACCGGAAGAGGAGGCCCGGCTCTATGAGGATCTGCTCGATTCGTGGGCGACCGGTCAGCCGACGGCTGCGGAGCGGCTGCGGCGGCTCCTGCAGGAGGCCCAGGCGCAGGGGCTCAAGGTCGTGTTCCAGGTGGACGCGACACAGACCTTCTCTCCCCCGGTGCCAGGAGAGCCCCGCCAGGGCGACCCCCGGGGCGTGCGGGAGTTCTTCGCGGTCCTCAAGACGGTGACCGAGCTCGATGAGTTCGGATTGAACAAAACCTACTCCACGCTGGTCACGAACGCGGACCGGCTCGATCCGGATGAACTGAGCTGGGTCGCACACCTGTACGCCAACGCCCAGACTCCGCTGACGCTTCTGGGGAACAGCGGCCTTCCCCGCGAGATCGGAGACCTCCGGGTGGCTCAGGCCCACGACCTGACCGGCATCGGCGGTCCGGCCCAGGTGGCGGCTGCCCTGGCGCGGGCGCGGCAGGACGAGCTGCCGAGGGCGAAGAAGAAGGAGCGCCCGCTGGGGATGGCGCTCCTGACGCCGGATCAGCTTCCGCGGGCCGCGCCTGTCCGGGATCCGGCGCAATTGCTCGAGCACCTCGTCGGCCCGGCCCGGGCCGAGGGCGTGCGCCGGCAGGGAGACAAGCTGGTCTGGGAAGGGATCGCCGATCCGCAGTGGCTGGCGGAGCAGATTCTGGAGCCGCGCACGTCGCTTCTGGCGCTCAACGCATTGCTGGTGGACGGGCTGGATCTGAAGAAGGTGATCCCGTTCATGACCGGCCACATGAGCACGGTGGCCGAGCGCCTGGCGCCGGACCGGACCAGGGGGTTCGTCTTCCGCTACTGGGACATGGATGTAAGCTCCCATACGCCGCACGCGACGGAGGCCACGGCCTATCCGAACCCGTTTGATCTAAGGGATTCGCTGACCGTGGTGGAGACCGGCCTGCCGCCCGGCCCGCACGCGCTCCGGGCCGAGATGGCTCCCATGGCGGGCCTGCCGCGGCTGCCCTCGGAGTCCCGGCCTGGCTCCCTGCCGCTTGTGGAGCTGCGCGGACGGCCTGAGCGGTTCTGGGTGCTGGATCCCAGTCCCAAGGCGTTTTTCGATGTACCTGTGGCCGGCCATCGGCTGCGCTTCGGGGAGGGGCCCCGCGTCCGAGTGACCGTGGCCGGCAAGGAGCGCCTCATGGAGGAGCACCGCACGATCCGGTTCGGCGAGGGGGGACCGGTCCTGCACCTGGGGCGCAACCGGCTGCGGACCCGGCTCGTCCTGTGGGTGGACCAGGAGAGGCCCGGCGGCGGGGCGCCGCAGGTCATCGTCCCGCCGCGGGAGATGGACCGGACGGGAGATGCCCGGCTGGTTGTCGCACGGGCGGCGGTGGCGGTGGCGGTGCGGATGGATCCGCTCTCCGGCCGGATCCGGATGGAGGTGGACGGCCAGGAGATGGACCTGTGGGAGCTTCCGGATCAGACGGCGGACTCCCGCTGGAACGGGAAGGTGCAGATCGGGGCAGGGCAGATCCTGGAGGTTACCACCCAGTTGAACGCTCCCGTCCGGCTCCAGGTGACGGTGCACCCGGCCGGCACCCCGCCGCCGGAGCTGGCGACGGAGCTGCCGACCGATGTGTACGACACCACGGCCGAGCAGGTGATCGGCTACGACCGCCGGCCGGAGCAGGTGGGGGAGCTCGCGGGTGATGCGACGCTGGCGGTGGCCGCGACGGCGGCCGCCAGCGGGGTCGTCACCGCTCTCACCAAGGCGGCCCGCAAGGCCGATGTCCGGGCCCGGACCCCTTTCGCCTCGGACCTCACCCGCCAGCCGTCCGACTGGAAGGGTCGGATCTGGAAGCTCGCATGGGTGACCGGCGTCACCCTGGTGGTCCTAGCCCTGCTGGCGCATCTGCCCCAGGTGGCGACCCTCATGGGGCTTGGGCTTCCCGCCGCCTTGCTGGAGTGGGCCAAAGCGCATGGGATCACCCAGTTGTGGGGCGTCGGGAAGCTGGTGTCGGCGATGCTCGGGCCGGCCACCTGGTCCACCTGGCAGGCGTGGGGGGTCAAGTCTCTGTTCTTCGTGATCTTCGCCAAGTGGCTGGCGGACGGGGCCGGGGCCGTGTTACCTGGCTTCCTGAACCGGGTCCTCAGGCCGGCTCCGGACATGGACCGGGCGATCCGCCGCGTCCCCGTGGCGGGCGAGTTCCTGGCCGGGCTGATCTCGGGGGTCTTCCAGCTCGTCGCCGGGGCGGGGATGGTGATCCGGCGCGTGGCGGACTGGGGCAATCTCATCTGGCTGGCCGTGTTTGTGGGATTCTTCTTCGCCGCGCCGATCCCGTTCATCAAGCTCGCGGCCGCGCCGGAGGGGGCCACCCTGTTCCAGCTCGTCCGGGAAGTGATCCCGTGGCTTCTCGCCCAGCGGTTGAGCGACCTGTGGGTGGCGGCGGCGGGCGGCGTGGTGGCACTGGTCGCCGGAGGCCTTTACCTTTGGGACATCGGGTGGAGTCGGGGGGAGGAGGGTTTCAAGGATCTGGGGCGACGGCTGGTCCTCATGGGAGTGGTGGCGGCGGTCCTGGCCGCGACCTTCAGCCTCTGGAGCGGCGGCTGGGCCGCCGTGGCGGGGCTGACCGTCTTCGGGGCGCTGGCCGGGTTCATCCTATTCCGGGTGACCCTCTTCTGGAGCAACTTCTTCGCCGAGATGGGGTATCACCTCGCCCTCGGGGCGGCGATCGCGATTCCGCTTATCGTCTTCTTCGGCATGCCGGTCTGGGGGACGCTCGCTGTGATGCTGGCGGCGCTCACCCTCAACGCCGTGACGCACGAGCTCTTCGGGATGGAGCCGATCCGCCGGGGCGTCAACCTGGTGCTGGCCGCCGGGGTGGCCGGGGCGCTCGTCCTGGGCCTCGGATTCCCGCTGGTGGCGACGCTCGTTGGGATTCTGCTCGTCTACGTCCTCAACGAGGTTCTCCTCGAGGCGTTCGAGAGGAAGGATCCCCTCCAGCGGCTCTTCCTGCGTTGGATGCCCGGGGACTGGGGCCTGGATCCCAACATCGAGAAGGAGCCCTGGCTCAAGGTCCTGGTGGGTGCGGCCTTCTCCGTCCCGGTGGCCCTGGGCCTGAAGGCCCTGGGGGAGTGGATCGCGTCGGGCAGCATGGAGGCCGCCCTGGCTCCCTCGCTGAGCCCCCGGATTGCGGAGAGCGTTTCCCGGTTCCTCGCGCATCCGATGACCCTCGGGGTGCTGGTGACGGGAGCGTTCGTCTGGGTGCTTTTCAAGGCGACCGGGATGACCCTGCGGAAGATCTGGTGGAAAATCCGCGACGGGAGGATCCGGGTGCGGCCGAGCCGGATCGGATCGGCCGGCATCCCACGGGTGGATGATCAGGGCAACCTGGTCCTGGACGAGCACGGCAACGAGATCTGGGACGATCCGCTCCTGACCCGGAACCAGATCAATGCGCGCTGGCAGCAGGCCGCCCTGCGCTGGGCGATGCGCCAGGCCGACGATCACGTCCGGGCCCATCTGAAGGAGTACCGGCTCGAGGATGAGGCGCGGCGGCCGGGGTTCGCGATCGACGGAGATCCCTTCAAGCACATCCACCTGCTGGCCCGGGCGGAGGTGGACCGGGAGCGGCAGGTGCAGAGGATCGGAGAGCCGGCCGGCGAAGCCAAGGAGGTCCTCAAGGCGGACATCCTGGTCCGGGGCTACGCGGCCCTCTTTCAGCTGCGCGACGTCACACAGGTCTTCGCACTGGACCAGTCGGCCGCCTGGCAGCAGGGGCCCTTCTACTGGACGGCGAGGGAGCTGATGCGCTACCTGGAGCGCAACCCCTGGAAGCAGTCCGCCCTGCCGGCGATCTTCACCAAGCCGCACGGCACCCCCGCCTTCTTCCGCTCGACCTATCACGCCTTTTACTTCGGGGCGGGGGCGGTGGTCCTGCCGATCGTCTGGTTCTCCCAGGGGACCCAGTACCTGATTGCCATGGATTTCCGCTGGCTGCGCGGGTTTCAGCAGGGGATGGACTCCATCGTCACCATCACCGGCTCGGTGCGGTCCGACATGGCCAACGACCCGGACGAGTTCATCAACGACGTGATCGGCCGCTGGCTGGAGGGGCACCGGGAGGTGCTGATGGAGATGCTGGGCGGGCAAACCCTCCACTTCGATCCGAACGACCTGGAGCCCCGGGTCTATTTCCGATACGGGAACGAGGCGGCGCTGCGCGAGAAGCTCCGCCTGCGCCGCAACGGGCAGCAGCTCATCCCGATGGACCGGGACACCCTGGAGGGGCTCGTGGGGCTCCACTACCTCGACGAGCCGGGCCCCTTGTTCGTGGATGAGCAGACCGGCCAGCAGAACCTCATCTTCGGAACCGGCCCCCTGGGGCGCCCCACCCACCTGGTCCTTCGGCTCTGGGACGACAACGCGGAGGAAGGGGGGCCGCCCGGGCTGTACGGCCTTTCGGATGAGGAGGCGTTCGGGACGGCCCGCTCCGATTCCGGGCACTGGTTCATCCGGTCGCTGGGGCCCTTTGGGAACCTCCTCTACGCCCCTTACAGCTTCTCGTACGATGACAGCGAGGGCGTCAAGACCTTCGTTCCCGACCGCCACATGAACAAGCTCTGGGTCCGCTTCCAGGGCCTCAACGCCCAGGGGGAGCTCTCGGACGATTTGGGCACGCCCACCAAGGCCTACTGGCTTGGGTCCGCCTTCGAGATCCTGAAAGGAGCCATCGCATTCGAGCCGGACATCAACGACAAGGGGGAGATTGAGTTCGTCTTCCCATATGAGAGATATGCGGGCCGGTTCCCCACCCCTGGATGGGCCTCGACGGACGGGCCGGGCCCGGCCGGGGAGACGGAGGCGCTGGCGGCGTCGGAGCTGGCCCGAGAGGGTGTCGTGGCCCAGCGGGAAGCGGACCGGGAGGAGGCCTCCGACGCCCACTGGGAGCGGGCGCCGGTTCTCTACACGGACGGCAGATGGTACGGCCCGGACGATCCGAAGCCGGCCGGCTACGAGCCGGTCGGCCCGTTCCGCGGGCATGTGCCGTACGGTAGCGTCTACGGCCAGCGGCTGCAGTTCTGGAACCGCCTGGCCGACTGGTGGACCTACCGGCGCTTCGCCGCAGTAAACACCCTGGGCCGCCAGATCGAGCTGGAAAGCCAGGGCCGCAGCCGCGGGATCCTGGACTGGATCCGTTCTTTGCCCCACTGGATCGCCCGCTTCAGCGGAGTCATCCTGGCGCTGCTGATCGCGGCGAATGTGGTCGCTCCTTCGGCCGCCTGGCTGCCGTTTGCCCTGTTCTTCACCGGGCTGCCCGGTGCGGCGGTGGGGATCCTCCTCCTGACCGGTCTCGTCGGCACCTCCGGCCTCTGGTGGCTGCCCATCTTCCTGTTCCTCACCTCGGGGTTGCTGGTGGAGTGGGTGCTGCGGGGAGCAAACCACGTAGTTACCAACTACGGACCGATCAAGCACGGTGTCGCCGAAGGGATCGAGGCGTCCCACGATCCGGCGGTGGCGCTGCATCTTGCGGTGCTGGCCACCGAGGGGCTGGGCTCCCGTCTGACGCGGGGCAGTCGCCTTGCGCCGCTTCCTGACTCCGTCACCGGCGACCCGCGATACGTGCAGTGGGTGAAAGGAGGGATCGATGTTCTGAGGCAAGCGGCGGTTTTTAAGGAGGTGGTGGCCTTGGGGAGGGTCCTCTCCCCGGAGGAGTACCAGGGTGAGCCCAACTGGCCCCGGCGGGGCTGGTGGGGATGGGAGCGCTGGCACGCCCGGCGGGTCCGCTCCGGCTTGAAGCGATGGGCGGCTGACCAGAGGAGTGCGGGCCGGCCCGATGTGGAAGTGGCCGACGCCCTGGCGGCGGCGCAGCGGGCGGTCCTGCGGATCATACAAAGGGAGCATTTCGCCGTGGGAGAAGAGGTGGCGGCGCACCTGCACGCCGGCACCGCCTCGCCGGATTACCAGGCGGTGGGCCTGCGCTCGGTACCGACCTCGGAGCGGCGCTACGGGCCCGGCGCGAGGGTGGAGGCGTGGATGGCCGAGCAGATGGGCGGCGGCAGCGTGGCGGCCGGGGCGGAGCGGGCCCGGAACTGGGCGATGATCTCCCAGGCACAGAGCAACCCGGTCCGGGTCTCCAGCCGCCTGCGCGACGAGGAATGGTACCGGGACGGGCTCATCGAGGAGCTGGAGGAGCTGCTGGAGGAGAACCGGCAGAATCTCGTTGCGGCGACGAAGGGGAAGGCGAAGAAGGAGTATCTGAGCGAAAGGCGGGACCTGGAGGCGAACCTGAGAACCGCCCGGCTCATGAGGGAGTGGCTGGAGCTCAGCGGGGCCGGCACGGACGCCCAGGGGAAGGCCGCGCCGATCGGGACCGCCTACCGGCAGTTCTACCGCAGTCACTCCCACCTCCAGGTGGATGCGGCCGAGGCGGTACGGGTGAGCGGCCAGGAGGCCAGGAAGCGGGTGCGGTCCTGGGGGGCTTGGAGGTACCTGCTCAGCCCGGAGCTGCGGCACAGCGGGATCGTCCGCGAGGGGGACGACCCCAAGCGCCTGGGCGGGGCCGCCGCACTTATGGCCGCGGCCGCCGCCGGGGGGGGACTCCTGGCCGGCTGGATTCTGGACAAGGTCTTCGGGCTCGGGATCATCGCGGCCGTGCAGGCGGGGCTGGCCGCCGTCGGGCTCAGTCTTCCGGGCGGCTTGCTGCTCCTGGTCGGCGCTGCGGTTGGGGCCATCCTGTTCAGGCATCTGCTCGACCAGATTGCCCACGGGCTTGATTTCGCGCACCGGATCTTCCCGCCGGGACGGCTGCAGGACGTGGCGAGGGCTGTGTTTCAGGGCCTCAACCGGCTGGTCGGCTTCTTCGGCTCGCTGGCGATCGGGTACGGGCTCGCGATAGCGGCCCATACGGGGATTCTGGCAGTGGCGGCCGCGGTGGGGCTGGCTCCTTCTGCCGGGCCGGTGCTCGCGCTCGCGGGCGTGGGGCTGATCGCCGTAGTGGCGATCTACGCGGCGCTGGCCAGTCTCTTGGCCTGGCCTCTGGACAAGCAGGTGGAACGGGAGAGCTTGGGAGACGGGATCCGGGCCATCTCCCTCATCCCCGGCCTGCTGGTCCAGTATCCCTTGGCTTGGCTCTACCGGGCCGCGGTCCTGACCCTGAACGGTTGGTTCCCGGAGATCCTTCCGGTCGCGGCATCCGCCGGGGCGTTCTTCCTTGCCTGGCTGGGCGTCGGGCTCGGGTTTGTGCCCGCCCTCGCGGCGGGGGCCGCGGCCTTCCTCATCGTCAACGCGCTGGCACGCGCCCTGGGCCTGTACCGGATCCGCCTCTACTTGGACGTTCCGAAGTCGCTGGACCTTTACCTGCTCCGGTTCTACGGGAAGATCTCCTCTCTGCACTCGATCACGGGGCTCACCGACCGGATGGAGTATCCGTTCGTCGCCGGAACCGCCCTGGGACCCGGAAAGTTCCTTCTGCGCCTCACCCTCTGGTGGAGGAGGATCACCGCCCAGGAGGCGACGCCGGTCCCGCTGGGCACCTTGGCCCGTTTGGAGAGGGAGCCGTTCTGGACGCGGATCCTCTCCGGGCTCAATCTCCTGCCGCACCGGGCCCTGGACTTCGGAAAAGCGCTGGCCGAGGATACCCTCCTGGGCTGGATGCTGGCCCTGGGTAACGTCGGGGAGCCGGCCTCTCCGGCGGTCTCCATGCACAAGCTAAACCACATCCTCTGGAGGCAGCAGAAGAAGCGGGACGACGAGGGGTCCGTCAAGCGGGCCTATCAGTTCTACAAGGGGATGGGCCTGGCCAAGGAGATCCGGGAGCTGGGCGGCGAGCCGGCGGAGGCGCTGGAGGATTTCCTCAAAGGCCTGCGGGCCGTTTCCGACCAGATGGAGGCGGGCGGCGAGGCAGCAGGGCGGCTGCGCTGGTTCGCTGAGGGGCTGCAGGCCAACAGGGTCGAGGAGATGGCCGAGCTGGCGAGGTTCACCTTCGCCATGCGGGGGCTCTTGCGGCGGGATCAGGTCCTCACCGGCGCCCGGCATGGGGCCGGGGTCTACTCGTACCTGTTCACCGCCTTCACCAGTCGGCAGCTTTACATGCAGCTCGTCGGCCTCTTCGCCCCGGGGGAGATTGACGCCCTGTACACCTACCTGTACTACGAGGCCCGGGACCAGAACCTGCGGGGAGGGCTGGCCCGCCAGCTCTTCCAGATGAACAAGGATGAGCCGGCCAACCCGCTGCGGCGGGAAGAGCCGGTCCAGGGCACCCTGGCAGACCCGCAGGTGGCCGAGCAGCTCATCAAGGGCTGGGCAGTGGACCCGAGGGCGGCCCTGGCGGCGGCGACGCTGGCCCGCGAGATCGGCCAGACCGGCCCGATCGAGGGGATCGGCGAGCCGGTGGACATCACCCTCCTCTTCGTCCGGACCATGGGTGGCTTCCTCGGAAAGAACCGGCTGGATCCGATCGAGACGATCGCCCGCCAGCGGCGGGTGGTGGACCTGCTCCACCGGGAGGGGAAACACCGGATCATCCGCCTGAACCGCTCGGTGCTCCGGAAGATCCAGTGGGTCAAGGCCGCCCCGGTGGGATCGTCCCGAAACGGGAGCCGCCCGGCCGGAGCCGCCGGCCGAGCCAGCCCCCCGGCCGCCGGCGCCGAGGAGAAGCTGACCGAAGCGGAGGCTCAGGCGTTGCTGGAGAGATTCTACAAGGGCTGGGAGGGCGTGCCGGGGGCCCGGCAGGAAGAAATCAGGCAGGTGGCGATGGACTTCGACATCCCGGCCGATCGGCTGGAGGTGATGAGGCAGCTCCTCGACAGACCCGAGAAAAGCGAGCTGAAGCTCGAGATCGCGGACCCTCCCTTCCCCCGGGTGAGCCCCCGGCGGGCCGAGGACATTGAGCTGGGCAGGACCCTCATGGACAAGACCGCGGTGCTGCTGGGAGCCGGAGGGGCCGGCGGCCGCCTGTTTGAAGGCATGGTGCAGATCTCTTTCATGGAGGAGTACCGTGCCAAGCTGGAGGAAGACGAGACGTATCTTGCCAGGCTGAATGAGAAAGGATGGAGCAGGCTTTCGGTCAGGGAAAAGCTGGACCTGGTGGATAACGTCAACAAGGTGCTGAGGGAGGAGAGGAGGCCGCTCCTGCCCAGGCGGCTGGACGGAGCCGGCGCCAACGCCTTTAAGCTGCAGAGGGCGGCCGACTGGCTCCGGTCGTCCATCCAGGACCGCAAGGCCCGGCTGGTGCACCTGTTCGGACTCGATCACTGGGCGTACCGGATCCTGCTGGGCAGGACGACCGCCCAGGGCATCGCCCGATTGGGCGAGCTCATTGACCAGATGCGGCGCGGCACGCTGACGAAGCTCACCTTCCCGCTGGGATTCGATCGGGGCAAACGCCTGCCCAGCCCCCTGGAGGTCAGCCTCCGGATGCTGGCGAAGATGGACCCGGAGGGAAAGACCACGGTCATCCTGGGGGTTTCCGCCATCACCAAGAAGCAGATCCTCGACTTCATGGTCAAGGCGTACCAGGGCGAGCTGGAGTCGGCGGCGGGACGCTCTCCGGAGGGGACCTATTTCGGCTTCCGTGGGACCGTGGCGGTGGTGGAGGACCCGGTCGTGCCGGTCATCAACGCCAGCAGCAAGAAGCTGGCCGTTTACCGGAGGGACAACCGGGAGCTGGAAGTGAAGGCGGGCGACCCGATGAAAGGAGGTGCCGGAGGGGCTGGCTCCCTCGTCGCCCTGGGGAACCGAATCAAGATCCTCGATGGGAAGAAGATCCTCGGGCTCAAGCCCGACTCGCCCGCCGAGGAGGCCCTGGTGACGCTGTCCCAGACCGGCTTCGAGTGGCTCAGGACGCAGAAGAAGGAGAACCTGTATGTCGGTGACGCGGACGCTGTCGGGACCACGCCGGACCTCATCTACAACGGCCTGGGCCTCATGCAGAGACGGTTTAACGAGGTCGGCGCCTATCCCCCCGCTGTGGCGTTCGCCTACCCGTACCCGGCCATGCGGGCGGGCGAGTGGCCGCCGCGGGGCCGGCTGGTGCGGGTCAAGGCTAGCCTGCCGGGCCAGCCGACGCGGGAGATGTTGATCAACCGCGAGGCGAAGCGCGCGGAGCTGGCCACGGTGAAGGGGCTCTGGGAGCTTGTGTATGAGAGATCCGCTCAGCTACGCTCCCGGAAGGAGGTGCCGGCCAACTCCGGCCTTTACCTCTTCCGGCTGGAAGCGCTGGAGCCCCTGGTGGAGGCGACCCTACACCCCACGGAGGAGAACAAGGATAGGGCTTTCCGGTGGCACATCGCCAGGCGCCCAGCGGATGTGGAGGGCGGGGCCGTCAACCGATTCGAGCTTCAGAAGCCGGATGTCTACGAGCTGCTGGGCCTCTCCTCCGACCCGGGCAGGCCGGTGGAGATACCGATCGCCCCGATCCGGGACAACTACGTGATCCCGATCAAGGATCCGACCGAGTTCCTCAAGGCCCGCAAGCGCTACTACGAAGTGGCCAGGGAGATGGGCTTCGCGGCCGGGGCCGAGGAGGAGCGGCCTGTGCCGGACGACGAGCTGGCGGTCAAGCTCCGGGATCTGCTCGCCGGCGAGAGGTCGAAGGGGATCTTCCCGATTCCGCCCCCGCTGGAGGACCGGCTTGGCTTGCCCGGACTCAGCGCCTGGGTCCTGTACAATGCCGGCCGGGGCGCCACCTACAACCCCCCGCCGGACCCGCCGGGGGCGAGCTACTGTTGCCGGCTGGATGAGGCGCGCCTGCGCCACCGGGGGGAGGGGAGCTTCCGCTGGCGCGACTGGCACGTGCACGGGGCCTTCCCGGTCGTCGAGGGCCAGGCCACGTTCATCGCGCTGGGGCACGGGATTCGGCCGATGGATCGGGCCAAGCTTAAGGAGATGGCGGACCTGGCGCGCCTGCTGCCCGGCTACCGGGTGGTGGACAACTACTCCCGCGCGGAGCCGGATGGTAGAATCGTCCACATGGGCCGTTCGGTGCCGGGCCACGATCACCTGAACGCGATTCCGCTCTCCACCCCGGCCGAAGAGCTGCCGGCCGGATTCCCGGCCCGGATCCGGCTGTTCGAGGGATCCGATCCGGAGAAAGTGGTGGACGAGGCCATTCGGTACGTGGAGCTTCTGGATGGAGCCATCCAGCGGGACCCGGGTCGGTTCCAGGGCTACAACACCGCCGCCGTTTTCACGCAGGAGGGAAATCTGCGCATCTACCTCCTGCCGCGGCGGGCCTACTCCGACCCGGCGGTGCAGCCTACCCAGCCGGATGGGAGCGTTGTCCCTCTCAAGCAGTTTCAGGGGCTGCCGGAGGCCGACCGGCAAGGGAAATACTATCTGGGCGTCTCCACACTGGAGATCATGGGCGGGCTCATCACCCCGGATGAATGGACCTTCCAGCAACTTCAAAAAGACCCGGCCCAGGCGGCCCGGGTCGTGGCCGCCCTGCTGGACTCCCTGAGCACCTCGGAGGAGGCCCTCGGGCCCCTGGACGCCGCGTTCCATTCGAAGGCCGCCGGGGTGGAGGAGGAGGCGCTGGTCATGGCGCAGGCCGAGGGCAGGGTAGGGGCGTTCCTTCGCGAACTGCGGGAGGCGGCGCCGCGGGGGTTCATCCCGGTGGTGGTCGGGCCGGAGCTGGAGGCGCGGCACCCGGAGGTACGGGCGCTCCGAGGGATGAAGGAGCTTCCGGTTCTGTTCGCGGCGGGCTTGGAGGACGATCAGGTGGTGGTGGAGCTCATCACCCGGTGGGACGCGCGGGAGGCGGTGGTGGCCGGGATGGAGCAGGAAGCGGGCAGGTACATCGCGATCCTTTCGGCGGCTGGGATCGAGGGGCGGGCCGTCACGCCGGACAGCGTGAACCTTTTACTCGAGATCCTGGCGCAGGCGGCCGGCCTGGAGCAGTCGGCGGTGGCGGCCCGGGAAGGGGTCGGGGAGCTCATGGACGATGCGGTGGTGCTGGGCGGCCAGCTCTAAGACGCTTCGGCCGGCGGCACTCGGGCGTCTGACGGCAGGGCTCCTCGCCTGCGTGTTCACGCTCTTCAGCGTGGCTCCGGCTTCGCCGACGGGGCAGGAGATGCGGGCCCAGGGGCCGGCCTCGCCCGAGGTCCGGGCCGGCCTGGAGCAGGCGCTCCGGGCGGAGGCCCGGCCGGCGGCAGCCGGGATGGAAGAGGGAATCGCTCAGACGCTGGATCGTCTTGAGCGAGTGCTACGAGAGGAAGTTCCGCAGCAGGCTCCCCAACCGCTGGCTTACGGTTTGATAACCCCAGTGGTAAGAAGCGCCTGGCAAGAGATTGCGGAATTGGCCTCGTCGGGCAGAATCCCCCCGGAGCGGCTTCCTCAGATGACCGAGGCCGTGGCGCTGTCCCTCCGAAATTTTCTTCTGCAAGATGAGTTGCTGGGGGCGAGGAGTGCCCTCGTCGCATTGGTGAAGGCCGGGCTGCCGCTCGAGGCATTTGAGGAGCAACTGAAGCTGGTGCCGGCGAGTTTTGGTTTTTATGGGCGAGAAAATGCGCTGCTGCGCTGGGTGGGTGAAATTCCCGACGCCGCCTGGCGGCCGATCCTGCCGAAACTGGTCGCAGACCTGTCCCACCCAGACTTTCGGAACAGGCATAGCGCCGAGGACCTCCTGCGCGCGCTCGTGCAGGCATGGGCGCAGCGCGAGGTGGATCTGCCGGAGGAGCTGGAGCCGGCGTTCTTCTTTGCTTGGAAGGAGCTTCTGGATGCTGAAGCCCCCGCTTACTTGGGCTCTTGGGAAACTCGATCACGCGTCAGCAAAGCCATCCGCTGGTTTGCCAAATCCGGCAGCGCAAGGGTCGCTGGTTATTTGGCGGACACTCTTCGGCGGGCGACCTCTTCCATGCAGGCCGGTGAGGAGGCCCAACGCAGAGAAGGGCATCGGGCTTACCGGGCGCTGATCGGATCCTTGCTGCAGGACCCCGAGTTGAGCCCCCGTTTTGATGCAACGCTTCGAGAGGGAATCCGCATCACGCTCGGGCAGCTCGGCTCGCCCGGCGGGTTTCCGGAAGGGGCAGAGGCAACCCTCGCGAGACTGGTGGAGGGATCGCATTCGGCGACGGTCCGGGGTCCCCTGACGGAAGAGCTGAACGCATTCGCCAGCCGGTTTGAACAAAACCGGGATGAGGAGTCCCTCAGGGCGATACTCAGCACTGCAAGAATCTGGGCGACGAGGCACTCCTACACCGCGTACCTGGGGGAAGGTCAGGACTGGGTTTTTTATTTTTATCGGCCCGGTCAGTGGCCGTTCGACGATTTCCTGCGCAGGGTCAGCCCGACCTTGAAAGCCGTTTCCACGGATGCGCTCTCCGGCCTTGTCCGTCCCTTGGCCGGTAAGTTGTCGGACGCGAATGAGCTGAAGCGCTGGGAAGGCCAGGCAAGCCTTGCTTCTCTGGCTGGAGTCGGGCTCATTCCCGACGCTTGGGTTGGTCGCGTGGTGGATTTGTCCATAGAGAACCTTGCTGGGCGGGATGAACTCAGTGAGGCAGCCGAGGAGACCCTCACATACCTGGCAGGAGACCAGAGCCTGGCGATGGTCTCCCGGGCTGTCAGGGGGCTCCTTCGGCGCTGGATGCGAGCCGGGTGGTGGACGAACCGGACGAACCCCTTTACGCTCGCGGGACATCTTCGCACCGACGCAGAACGCGTCCGACTGGCCTACGAGCTCTTGCAGGATATCCTGGGCCGCGAAACGGGACGGGAGCGAGCTCGCGGCGTATCCGCAATTGCGGAATACCTCGGCCAATTCAAGGACGAGGCATTGAGCGAGATTCCTTTGGTCAACAGTCTGAACGTTGCTCTGGCCAGATTCCCCGGTCACTTCGGAAGAAGGGGTGTCGGGCTCGTGCTCCGCGAGGCCCTGTTGTCTCATCCCGAGTGGCTTCATGCACCGCCGGATGCCAGCCAACTGGAGCGTTATGTCCGATCGCTGCCCGGGCTTTGGCTGCCGCCGATGGGCGGCAAGATCCCCGTCGTTCTCGGTGAGAGCGACGAGCTGCGGCGCAATCCCCCGGGCATCCTTGAGCCGACCCGGTTGGCCGAGCAGCAGGTACAGGCGATCCTGAAGCTTCGCCAGCAGGGGCGACTGGGTGCTGGCTACGTGCACCAGATGGCGGTGCAGGGCCGGCTTCCGGACGAATTCAAGTACGCGGCGGTGGCGTTGATCCTGGCCAGTCCCTACGCGAGGGACTGGACGCAACCGTTCTTTGAAGCCCCCTGGGGGAAGGTGGCCCCGTTGGTCCATGACGGTGGCGTCGTCGAGCTCGGTTTAAACCCGCTCTGGACGGAGGTGCGCGGCCGCACCGATTTCCTGGAGCGGGTCGCCAAGGTATATCTGAAAGATCTGGAGGTGCTGGAGGGCCTCCCGGAGACGGGGCAGATCAAGCGCTCCAAAGAGCTCGGGGCCGCGGAACTTGAGAGCGCGGAGCGGTCCCGTCTGATGCGGGAGGAGAAGGCATATCAGCGCCTGGCTCTGGCGCTTCACGCCAAGCTGGGCACAGCCCCCCAGCAGATCCCGGATGAGATCCGCGCGAAGCTGGCCGGACATTGGGACGACTTCAGGGCCAAGATGGATTCGCTTCTGAGCCGGTACAAGGCGAAAGGGGTTGTTCAAGTTCCCTGGTTTCTCGAGCGGCCAAGAACGGTGGAGGGTTGGGGGCACGAGCTGCGTCGAGAGGCGCCCTGGGAGCCGATACAGGAGCAGCTCATCCGCCTGGAGCAAGCCCGCGGGAAGCATCCCCAGCCGCTTTATGACCGGGCCAACGAGATCTTGGAAGAGGTGACCGACGCCATTGACCGAGATCTCGGGCTCACGTCCGCTGGGATGGAGGAGCGGGTTTGGACCCTGGAGAACCGTTATTACCACAGCGAGTTCTGGTCGAGCACTCAGTACGAATTCAAGATCCGAGAGATCCAGGTGGCGGATTCTCAGGGAGGAAAGACGCCCATCTACTTCTCCGATCACCATACGGCGATCTTCTACCTACTCCTGCAGGATCCGCGCACCCTCAAGGCGGCTCCCGCCGTGGTCAACTTCGACGCGCATTCGGACTACGGAGGGATCGGTCTTTCGATCAGCGCGGCGGACGACGCCAACTGGGGAGCCTACGGGGCCTACCCGTGGCACCAGCACGGAGGGCGTCCGCTCATCTCCGACTTCTTCTGGGTCTATCCGGAGTGGTACCCCCGGGATTGGCTCGGCGGCGAAAAGACCCTCGCCGGCGAGCCGCTGGCCCAGGGGACTGTGGAGGAGTTGCCCGCTTTCCAGGGGCCGGTGGTGGTTTCCATCGACTTCGACTATTTTTCGGGCTTGCATCCGGCGCATACGGCGACTCGCGGGGAGATCGATCATGCTCTCGAGAAGGTCCTGCGCGCCCTCCGGGGCATCCGCAGCTCGGCCGAGATCCGGATGGTGATGGTGGCGCGCTCGCCGGGATGGTCTCTGGAGTCGGACTCGGCCTATCTGGAGGAGAGGCTCACGGCGTCGCTGGCCGCCCTGCTGACCGGAGCGGAGCCCTCCGGCGCCGTGGGCATGGAGCAGGCGCCCCGGGCCGGCACCGAGCAGCCGCAGGCGCGCGGGTGGTACGTCCAATGGACCTTCCTGCCCGCCAGGACTTGGCGGGAGGTTCCCTCCTGGGGCATGAGGCAGATCCAGAGAGTCTTGGAGGATCCCTCGGTTCGGGAGGAGCTCTTCCGGAGCTTAAAGGCCGATCCCGGATCGGTCCAGGGGGTCCGGATGATTCACCACGAAGAGGCCTACGCGTCCGACGACCCCTGGTACATCTGGAAGGTCACCTTTGCGCTGAAGGACGGGACCGAGCGGCCGGTAGCCTTCAAGCTGCTGGCGCCCGATGTCGGCCGGGAGGAGAAGCAGAGGGTCCTGGCGGCCAACGAGCGGGCGTACCGGCGGTTCAATACCCTGTCGCTTCCGACGGTGCCGCGCCTGCTGGCCTCCGGTGAGAGCAAAGGGGCCGTTTTCCAGGTCGTGGACTGGGTGCCGGTGGATTACGACCTGAAGGACGGCGCGCTGCTGGCCGAAGAAGTGATCCGTCTTTGGGTGGCCTCGTCGGACGAACCCGGGGAGCGTTTCCTTCCGGGCTCGGCGGAGCTGGGGGGAGTCCACTTCCTGCGGGACGCTGCCGGGCTCGCCCAGGTCCGCTTCCTGGATTTTGACTACCTGTGGGAGGTGCCCACCCCCGCCGATGTGGTCAGGTATCTGATGCGTCACTCGGCCCTCATCACCGATCCCAAGCAGATTGCCGACGGGGCTCTCAAGGCGCTCGGGCCGGAGGAGGGGCGGCGGTTCCTGTCCGAGGCGCAGAAGCAATTCCCGCAGCTGGCCGGCATGGAGGAGGAAGAAACCCGGTCCGGTGCGGTGATTCCGGATGCCGCGCAGACCGGCTGGAGTGTGGTGGAGCGCTCGGAGATTCCGCAGGTTCTGCTCACGCAGAGGATTCGTGTGACGGGCCCATCGCAGGTTCTGGAGCACGGGCCGGTGGCGCTCCTGCAGAGAGGGCTGGTGCCGGCTGGGCTGGCGCAGCGGCTCCTCACCCGCGGGTTCCGGGTGGAGGAGCTTCCGGAG
>CAYJQV010000013.1:0-33319 GCA_964372395.1 uncultured Planctomycetia bacterium
TTTTTCTGGACTGGCCCAGCTAAAGCTGGGCTGAAAAGCTTAGGGGAAACTGCCCCGCTAGGATTCGAACCTAGATAACCAGATCCAGAATCTGGCGTCTTACCATTGGACGACAGGGCAGTGCTGAACTAATTATACGTGGCGGCGGCCTGGCGCAGGCGGAAAATGACCCGCTGCTTCCCGGCCACCTCGAGGAGATGGAAGAGGGAGGGGCCCACCGAGCGGCCGGTCACGGCGACACGGGCGGGGTGGATGAGATCAGCGGCCTTGACCTTGAGCTCCTCCGCGAGTTGGCGGCAGGCCGTCTCGACGGAGGCCGAGTCCCAGGCGCTGATCTTCTCCAGCCGGTCCGCAAAGCGGGTGAGGCGGTCCGCTGTGCCCGGCGGCTTCAAGCGCAGGTTCACCGCCTCCGGGTCAAAGGAAACCTCTTGGGTGAAGAGCCCCTGGGCCTGGCGGCAGAGGTCCTCGATCGATTCGACACGGCTCTTGTAGAGCTCGACCACCTGCCCCACCCAGGTCGGGTCAAAGGAATCGGACCACCAGCTTCGCTCAGCGAGCGCCTCGCGCACGAGCGGCAGGAGCTGCTCCAGCGAGGCATCCTTCAGGTACTGGCTGTTCATCCAGAGGAGTTTCTTGAGATCGAAGATGGAGCCGGTCTTGCCAATCCGCTGCAGGCTGAATTCCTGGATCAGGGTTTCAACCGGCAGGACCTCCCGGTCGTCGCCCGGCGACCAGCCCAGGAGCGCAAGGAAGTTCACCATCGCCCGCGGGAGGATGCCCAGCTTCCGGTAGTCATTGAGGTTGGTCGCCCCGTGCCGCTTGGAGAGGCGGGAGCGGTCGGTGCCCAGGATCAACGGGATGTGGACGTAGATGGGCAGCTTGAGCCCCAGCGCCCGGTGGATGAGCACCTGCTTGGGGGTGTTGGAGATGTGATCGTCCCCGCGGATCACGTGGGTGATGCCGGACTCCGAGTCGTCCAGGACGCAGGCGAAGCTGTAGGTCGGCATACCGTCCGATTTGAGGAGGACCTGGTCCTTGATCTCGAGAGTGTTGACCCGGATCTCATCGTGGACGAGGTCCTCAAAGGTCACCAACTCGCCGGGTGTGATCTTGAGGAGCACCGCCTTCCCGTCCAGGTAGGCCTTTCCTTCGGCGAGCAGCTTCTCCGCCGCCTTTTTGTAGACACCGGCCTGCGCGCGCCGGCTCTGGTGAACCTCCTGGCCGTCCCATTGGAGCCCCAGCCAGCGCAGGGAGTCCAGGATCTCCTTTAAGAACTCCGGCTTCGAGCGGGTCTGGTCGGTATCCTCAACCCGCAGGAGGAACTGGCCCTTCTCATGCCGGGCGAAGAGCCAGTTGAAGAGGGCCGTCCGGGCGCTGCCCACGTGCAGGAAGCCCGTGGGGCTTGGGGCGAAACGTACGCGAACGCTCATCGCTCAAAACCGATGCGTGTCATCTTCACGAAAGTGAAGATCGGATTCTCGCTTTCGCGAGAACGGCAAGGATCATTTCTCCTCTCCGGCTTCGAAATCGCCGGATGCGGTTTCCCGCAGACGCTGGCGGACTTCGTCAAAGAGGCGGGTCTCCAGCTTTCCGCCGGAGGACTTGACCAGCACCTCCACCTTCCTGGCCGCCCCCTCGAGCTCCTTCTTGCATTCCCGCACCAGGGCCACCCCCTCCTCGAAACGCTTCAGGCGCGTCTCGAGTGGAAGCTCCGAGCCCTGGAGCTCCTCCACAATCGCCTCCAGCCGCTTGAGCGAATGCTCAAATCCGGTTCCCTTCCCCTTTCCTGCCATGGTCCCTCCGTTTACTCTACGCGGCTTGTGATCCGGCCGCGGTGCAGACGGGTTTCGATCGGCTCGCCGGGGCGGACCTGCGCGTCGCTGCGCAGGATGTCGCCCCCGGCGTTAAAGGTGATGGAATAGCCGCGCCCGAGAACCGCCAAGGGGCTGAGGGCATTCAGCCGACCGGCCAGGGCGTCCACGCGCGCAGAGTGCTGATCGAGCACGTGCAGCATCCGGCTCTGGAGCCGGGTGCCCAGCGAGTGAAGCTCACCCGCCTGATGGAGAAGAAAGGCCTGCGGGGAACAGCTCAGCAGCTGGCTCTGCAGGAGCTGCAGCCGGTGCGCGGCGGAGAGGACCGGCTCCTCCAGACCCTCGACGAGCCCGGCCTCCAGATCCTCCAGCTCCTCGCGGATCTCCTCGAGCCAGCGTTCTGGCTCCACAAAGTCCGGTTCCGCCAGAACGGCGTCCAGCCGGTCGAGCGCCGCGCGCCGCCGGGCGAGGATGATCTCTGCACCCTTGGTTGGGGTCGCTGCGCGCACGTCGGCAACCAGGTCGGAGATCGTGACATCCTTCTCGTGCCCCACGGCGGAGATGACCGGCAGGCGCGAGGAGGAGATCGCCCGTGCCAGGACCTCCTCGTTGAACGCCCAGAGGTCCTCGATGGATCCGCCCCCGCGGCCCACGAGGATCAGATCGAGCCCGTCGAGCCGGTTGAGCTCCTGGATCGCGCGCGCGATCGACTCGGCCGCTCCTTCTCCCTGCACCCGGGTGGGATAGAGCAGGATGGAGACCCGGTGGGCGTCATCCTTCCGCTCGTTGAACACACGCAGGATATCGTCGATTGCCGCTCCTTGGGGTGACGTGACCACCCCCACTCGCTCCGTGAAGGCAGGCAGGGGGCGCTTGCGCTCCTCGGCGAAGAGCCCGTCCTTTTGCAGCTTCCCCTTGAGCTGCTCGAAGGCAAGCTGCAGGGCCCCCATCCCCTTGGGCTCCATCGCCCGGACCGAGAACTTGACATCGCCGCGCCGCGGGTAAAACTCAATCCGGCCCGCGCAGATCACCTGGAGCCCCTGCTCCGGCTTGAACCTGAGGCGCCGGGCGAATTCCCGCCACATGACCGACTTGAGCACGGCGGACTCATCCTTGAGGTCAAACCAGAGGTGGCCGCTGGCGTAGGGCTTCGGATCCGAAAGCTCCCCCTCCACCCATACCTCGTACTCAAAGCCCTCGGCAAAGAGGGCCTGGATCCGCTGGGCGATCTCCGAGACGGTGTAGATCGGCCGGTCCGCGGAAGGGGCGTCTGCCGCCACCCACGGCTCGGCCGCCTCAGGCGGGGGCGGCAGGTCCACCGGGTCGCGCAGCTCTGCCGAGGGCGCCAGCGGACCAGAGGCGTCGCTTCGAAGGGTGTAGCGCCGGACGCGCATCATTCCTCCG
The DNA here is from genome assembly GCA_964372395.1 of uncultured Planctomycetia bacterium. Lineage (GTDB taxonomy): Bacteria > Omnitrophota > Gorgyraeia > 1-14-0-20-64-10 > 1-14-0-20-64-10 > CAYFHV01. Next base: position 3,216 of record CAYJQV010000013.1, read on the forward strand.
GGAAGAATCCGCGGGCCCGGAAGCTTAAGACCCCGTCGCGGCCGACGATGAGGTGATCCAGAACCGGGATCCCCAGCAGCCGGCCCGCGTGAACCAGCCGGCGGGTGAGCTCCAGATCCTCCCGGCTCGGGGTGGGGTCACCCGAAGGATGATTGTGCGCCAGGATGACCGCGGCGGCGGATGCGGCGATCGCCTCCCGGAAGGTCTCGCGCGGGTGCACGATGCTCATGTCGAGGGATCCCACGGAAACCTCCGCGGTCCGCAGGATCCGATGCCGGGAATCCAGAAGAAGGATGATGAAGCGCTCCTCGCGCCGGCCGGCGAGATACCGGCGGGCTGCGCGGCTGGCGGCCTGGATCGTCTCCAGCGGCCGGCCGTCCCCGCCGGTGGGGCCAAGCTCCGCGCGGCGGGAAAGCTCACAGGCTGCCTTGAGCGCAGCCGCCTTCGCCAGCCCGACGCCGGGAACTTGCCCCAGCTCCTCCACGCTGGCCTGCGCCGCTCGGGCGAGGGACCCGAACCGGCTGAGGATCCTCTGCGCGGTCACCATGACCGACTGGCCCGGCCCGCCGCGGCCGAGGATGCAGGCAAGAAGCTCCACCTCCGAGAGGGCCTGCGGTCCCAGGGCAGCCAGCCGTTCCCTCGGCCGTTCCGAGCTGGGAAGATCCAGGACGGTGAGCCCCCGCGGCGCTCCCGGCCGGCGTGCCCGCAGACGCCGCCCCGCCCGCCGATCCAGCCCCTCCTCCCAGAGCTCCATCGCCATGGCCACCACATCGGGACGGGAGGGGGCCGGCAGAATCGGCTCAGTCACTGAACGGCTCCTGGACGCGCTCGATCTTGAGCGCCTTGCCGGATTTTTCATCCACCTCGACGATCGCCCCGCAGAGCTTGACGTTGCCCCGGGCCACGTCGAACCGGCTGGGCATGCCGGTCAGAAACCGCTCCATGACCGGCTCAATCTCCCGCCCGATCACCGAGTCGTACGGGCCGGTCATCCCGAGATCAGTCAGATACGCCGTGCCCTTGGGAAGGATCCGCTCGTCCGCGGTCTGGATGTGGGTGTGGGTGCCCACCACCGCACTGACATGCCCGTCCAGATACCAGCCCATCACCACCTTCTCGGAGGTGGCCTCCCCGTGCATGTCGACGACGATGACCGGGGTCTTCTTGCGCATCTCCTCGATCTTCTGCATCCCGATGCGGAACGGATCGTCCAGCGCATCCACCCCCATGAAGACGCGGCCCAGGAGGTTGAGCACCCCCACGGCGGTCCCGTTCTTGGCGGTGTAGACGTAGGCGCCGAAGCCCGGGGTCATGGCCGGATAGTTTGCCGGCCGCAGCAGCCGCGGCTCCTGGGCGAGGAACGGCCCAATCTCCCGGTAGCGCCAGATGTGCTGGCCGCTGGTGAGCATATCGATACCGGGTGCGGAGAGAAGCTCCTGGGCGGTCTTCGGCGTCACCCCGGCCCCGCCGGCGATATTCTCGCAGTTGGCGATCACAAAATCCACCTTGTGCCGCGCGCGCAGGATGGGGACCAGCGCCTTCACCGCATCCCGGCCCGGGGAACCCACCACATCCCCCACCACGAGGATCTTCATTCAGTGATCACCTTGCAGACCGGCTGGTCATGCCCCTCCCACGGAATCTTCCTCACCACCTGAAACCGGAACGCCAGCCCCACGCGCGGGATCGAGGCCGGCAGGCGCGCCAGGAACCGGTCGAAATAGCCGCCCCCCCGCCCCAGCCGCCGCCCGCGCCGGTCAAACGCCACCCCCGGCACCACGATGAGGCCCAGCCGCCGGGGATCGATCCGCCGGTGCCGGCTTCCCGCCGGTTCCGGGATCCCGTACGAGCCCGCCGCCCGCAGGTCCCGATCCGGATCCCCGATCTGGCGGGGTATCATCCGCCGGGTGTGCGGCTGGCAGACCGGAACCGCCACGCGCTTGCCGTCCTCCAGGGCTTCCCGAAGGATCGGCCGGGTCTCAACCTCCCCGTCGAAGGCGGCGTAGCAGAGGATGGATCGTGCCTGGCGGTACAGCGCGAGGCGCCGGAGGCGCCGCGCAATCTTCAAGCTCTTGGCAAGCCGCTGCGGTTCGGGCTGGCGGCGCAGGCGGTCGAGCATCCTGCGCCGGAGGGCCCGCTTCTTCTCGATCATTGCTGGGCCGTCGGAGCAGGATAGCACAGGTGAGGTTGAAAAGCCAACGGCCCCGACTACGGAGCCGAGCCGGGGCCGTTCTACTCACCGCCGGCAGCTGGCTGCCCGCGAAGGGCCCTTTAGCTTTGCGTCCCCCGCTTCCGCGGGGTTTGCCCTGAATCAGGGTGAGTTGGCGTATGCTGCTCTTTCAACTTCCAACGCTAGGATACCTGATCTTTTTGTAAAATGACAAGAGGGCAAAGAAATTTTTCTGCCGCCGGCCGGTGCGCCGGCCAGGTCCGCACCTCCGGGGGTCAGGTCTAAATATGGAAGGTGAAGCGGTGGCGGATGGGCGCGCCCTCCTGCGCCCGAGCCTGCTCGATGAGGTCGTCCAGGGTGGTCGCCTCGAGGGTGCTCTGCACCGCCTTCTGAACCTGCTGCCAGACCACCCGCGCGGGGTCGTGGCTGCCGTTTCCTTTAGGGAGAGAACGCTTGGCACCCCGGCCGCCGGCGCCGGTCGGCTGGAGGATCTCAAAGATCGCCCGGATCGGGATCTCACCCGGGACAAGGCGCAGCCGATAGCCCCCGCGCGGACCCCGTTCTGCCTCCACCAACCCTTTGCGCCGCAGGAGGTTGAAGAGCTGCTCCAGGGAGCGGAGCGGGATCCCCTGCCTCTTGGCGATCGCCGCCATGGTGACCGGCCCGGTTCCCTGCCTTAAGCCCAGCTCCACCAGCGCCCGCAGGGCATAGGTGAGTCGCGCATTCGGCCTCATCGTTTCCTCTGGAAGATGGGGGAACTCTCACGTGAGCCACAGGGCGATCCAGGCGAGGTTTGGGGGAGATGGGAAATCTCCCTCAAGCCGTCCTTCGATCCGCCCCCGGCAGATCGCGCCGGGAAAGGGGGCTGGGCCGCCACAGTCTTTCTCCACTTTGGCGGCCCAGGGGAGCCGGGCGCCGAGCGGAGCGAGGAAAAGCGAGGGCGTGGGGCCGAGCGACAGCCCGGCGGCTGGCCGACCCGGAGCCCGCCAGACGGCGGGCGCAGGGCGCCCCACGGGGAAAACCAGCGGCAGCGCGTTTTCCCCCTGGAGAGTGGTGAGACTCGCTGCCTGTCCGGGCACGGCCAGCAAGCCAAGAGGCACATCACCTCAGTCGGTAAGGGCTCGCCGAGTCTCACCACTCAGAACTCCTCGAAGTAGGGATCCAGGCTCAGGTACCGCTCGCCGGTGTCCGGCAGCATCACCACCACCGTCTTCCCCGCTCCCAGCCGCTCTGCGACCTTCAGCGCCGCCCAGACCGCCGCCCCGGCCGAGATGCCGGCCAGGATCCCTTCCTCCTTCGCCAGCCGGCGGGCCATGCTGTAGGCTTCCATGTCGTCCACCGGGATCACCTCGTCAATCAGCCCCCGATCCAGCACCTCCGGGACGAACCCCGCCCCGATCCCCTGGATCCGATGAACTCCGGCCGGCTTGCCGGATAGGACCGCCGATGCGGCCGGCTCCACGGCCACCACCCGGATCCCGGGGTTGCGCTTCTTCAGCACCTCGCCGACGCCGGTGATGGTGCCGCCGGTTCCCACGCCGGCCACGAAGGCGTCGATCTCGCCGTCGGTGACGCGCAGGATCTCCTGGGCGGTGGTCTGCCGGTGGATGCGCGGGTTGGCCGGGTTGGCGAACTGAAGCGGCATGAACGCCCCCGGCAGCGTGGCGACCAGCTCCTGCGCCTTCTTGACCGCGCCGGCCATCCCCTCGTTCGCCGGGGTGATCACCACCTCCGCTCCGAATCGCTCCAGCAGACTCACCCGCTCGGTGCTCATCCCTTCCGGCAGGGTGAGGATAAGTCGGTAGCCCCGCACCGCCGAGACCATGGCCAGCCCGATTCCGGTGTTGCCGCTCGTGGGCTCCACGATCGTCCCGCCCGGCTTGAGCAGTCCGCGCCGCTCCGCGTCATCCACCATGGCAAAGGCGATCCGATCCTTGACCGACCCGCCCGGGTTGAACGATTCCAGCTTGCCCAGGAGGGTCGCCATCTTGGGGGTCACCACCTTGGTCAGCCGCACCATCGGTGTCTCCCCAATAAGCTCCAGGATCGACTCCGCCACTTTCCGTGTCATCGGCATTGCTCTTCCAGCACCTCCCGGTGCGCCCTCAGTGTGGCCTGAACCTCTCTCGGCCCATGCGCGGTCGATACGAACCACGCCTCGAACGGCGATGGGGGGAGATAGATCCCCCGCGCGAGCATCCCCCGGAAGTACCGGGCGTATCGGCGCCCATCCATCCTGCGGGCCTGCGCTGCATTGGAAACCGGCCGGCCGGTGAAGAAGAGGCTGAGCAGCCCGCCGATCTGCTGAACGGACGCCGGAACCCCCGCCTCTTCACAGAGGCGCGCCAGCCCGTCGCGCAAGCGCCGGGCCGTCCGGTTGAGTTTCCCGTGCGCGCCGGGTCGTTTCAAAACCTCCAGCGTGGCCAGGCCCGCCGCGCAGGCGACCGGGTGCCCGGCCAGCGTGCCGGCCTGGTAGACCGGGCCCTCCGGGGCGACGAGCCGCATCCAGCGCTGCGCGCCCCCATACGCCGCCAGCGGGAATCCTCCGCCGATCACCTTGCCCAGCACCGTGAGATCCGGCTCCACGCCGAAGAGGTCCTGCGCCCCGCCGAATCTCAGCCGGAAGCCGGTGATCACCTCGTCGAACACGAGGAGCGCCCCCGCCCGGCGGCTGAGCCGCCGCAACCCCTGCAAGAATCCTTTCGCCGGCGGGACGACGCCGATGTTGGCCAGGACCGGCTCCACCAGGATGCAAGCCAGCTCCTTCCCGTGCCGGCGCAGAGCCCTCTCCACCGCATCCAGATCGTTAAACGGCAGGGTCAGGGTGTCTCGTGTCGCCGCGCGGGGAACGCCCCCCGAGCCGGGCAGCCCCAGGGTCGCCATTCCGGATCCGGCGCGGGTGAGCAGCGCGTCCGCGTGGCCGTGGTAGGCGCCGTCGAACTTGAGCACCTTCGCCCGGCCGGTCGCCGCCCGCGCCAGGCGCACCGCGCTCATCACCGCCTCGGTCCCCGAGGAGACGAACCGCACCTTCTCCATCGAGGGGACCGCCCGCCGGATCGCGCAGGCCAGCTCCGTCTCCCACGGGGTCGGCGTCCCGAACGTCGTCCCCCGCGCGAGCGCCTCCCGCGCCGCTCGGATGACCGCCGGATGCCGGTGCCCCAGGATGAGCGCCCCCCAGGATCCGACGTAATCCAGGTAGCGCCGGCCCTCCACATCCCAGAGGTAGGCGCCCCTGCCCCGGTCCACAAAGAAGGGCCGCTCTCCCACCTTCCGGAACGACCGGACCGGCGAGTTCACCCCACCGACGAGGACCTGCTGCGCCTCTTTCCAGCAGCGACGATTCGTCCTCACGCGGCGCATTCCCCCTTGCCGATCTCCAGCTTGAACTCCCCGAAGGAGCCGAGGTCCTCGTACATCTCCGGCTTCTCGGAGAAGGGCGGCAGCGTCCGGAACGGATCCAGCTCCAGCTTGAGCCGCGCCTGGCCCGCCCGCTCGACCCACTGCCGGAAGGTCTCCTGATTCCGGCGCTCCTTGCGGTACAGCTCCAACAGATGCCGGGTCGCTTCGGAGACCCGCTTGGCCGGCACCATCCCGAGCCGGCACCCGAACTCCGCCACCCCCTCGCGCGTCCCGCCGCCCACCATCACCATGTAGTGGGGAACGGTGTGCCCGTTCATCTCGCTGGAGGCGCCGTGGAACCCGATGTCGGCGATGTGGTGCTGCCCGCAGGAATTCGGGCAGCCGCTGATCTTGATCGTCAGGTTCTTCGTCGCCTCGTCGTCGAGCAGCGCCTTCCCGCCGTTGCTGAAGATCTCTCCCATGAGGACCGCCAGCCCGCGCGAGTGCGTGATCGCGATCTGGCAGGTGTCGGCCCCCGGGCAGCGGGTAATGTCGGCAAGCGACCCGGCGTCGGTGGCGCCGATCCCGAGCCGAACAAGCCCCTCGTACACCGCCGGCACGTACTGCTCCTTGACCCACGGGAGCAGCAGGTTCTGCGTGATCATGGTCCGCAGCCGGCCGCCGTTGGTCCCGCGCGCCAGCTCCGCCACCCCGCGCATCTGGCTGACGCCGATGTCTCCCAGCGCGCAGCGGATCTGCACGGCGACGTAGCCGGCCTGCTTCTGCCTGAACAGGTTGGTCCGGGTCCAGCGCCGGTAATCCGGCGTGTCCAGCACGGCGGTGAGCTTTACCGGCGCGGCTTCCGCCGGCGGCGCCTCCTGCTCGTAGAGCGGGATCTTCCAATCGGCCTGGCCGGGGCTGGTCATCAGGGTGGCCTTGCGCTCCTCGATGAACCGCCTGCGGAACTCCTCGATCCCCCACTTCTTGATGAGGAACTTGATCCGCGCCTGGTTGCGGTTCTTCCGCTCCCCGTGGCGGTCGAAGAGGCGCAGGACCGTCTCGATCGTCGGGATCAGGAGATCCTCCGGTGTGAACTCCTCCAGGACGTGCGCCGCGAACGGCACCGCCCCCAGCCCGCCGCCCACGAAGGTCTTGAAGCCGCGCACCCGTTTTCCGCCCGCCTCCCGGACCTTCGCCACCGCCCCGAAATCGTGGATCCCCACCCGCGCATGATCGGTGGGGCAGCCCTCGAAGGCGATCTTGAACTTCCTCGGCAGGTTCTGGCAGACCGCGTGCCGCAGGAAGTAGCGGCTCACCGCGTCGGCGTAGGGGACGACGTCGAACAGCTCCTCCGCCGAGATGCCGGCGAACGGACAGGCCGAGACGTTGCGCACCGTGTTGCCGCACGCCTCGCGCGTGGTCAGGCCCGACTGGACGATCCGCGTCAGGATCTCCGGAACAAAGGGGCGCTTGACCCGGTGCATCTGGACCGCCTGCCGGGTGGTGATGTGTGCCACCTTCGGAGTGGCATACCTCTCCACCACATCGGCAATCGCCTCCAGCTGATCGGCCAGGAGTGCCCCGAACCGGACCTTGATCCGGATCATCTGCTCGTCCATCGTGCCCCGGATCCCGTAGACGCCGTTCTCCAGCCGGAACTTCTTGAAGTCGTCCGGATCCAGCTTCTTCTCCTCGAGCTTGCGGATCTCCTCCTCGAACCGGGAGATCTCTTTTCTCTGCGCCTCCGGATTGATGACGCCGCTCACCACCCAGTTTCGCTCGGATGCCATCTCGTTCACCCCTTTCGATCCCGAAGCCATTCGGCGATTTCCTTCGCGTGGTAGGTAATGACAATGTCCGCGCCGGCGCGGCGCATCGCCCCCGCCAGCTCCAGCACCAGGCGCTTCTCCTCCACCCAGCCCTTCAACGCCGCGGCCTTCACCATCGCGTACTCGCCGCTCACCTGGAAGGCGGCCACCGGCCAGCCGAAGCGCTCCTTGACCGCCCGCACCACATCCAGGCAGGAGCCGGCCGGCTTGACCATCACGATATCGGCCCCTTCCTCGATGTCGAGCGCGACCTCCCGGATCGCCTCCTCGGCGTTGGCCGGGTCCATCTGGTACCCGCGCCGGTCCCCTTCCCGGGGCGCCGACTTCGCCGCTTCCCGGAACGGCCCGTACAGCGCCGAGGCGTACTTCGCGGAGTAAGCCATGATCGGCAGCCCGGAGAAACCGGCCTCATCCAGCGCGGCCCGGATTGCGCCGACCTGACCATCCATCATCGCCGAGGGGGCCATCATCTCCGCGCCGGCCTCAGCGTGCGACACCGCCGTCCGGGCCAAGAGCTCCAAGCTGGCGTCGTTGTCCACCTCGGGGACAGCCCCTCTTCCCGCGGCGGCCCCCAAAACCCCGCAGTGGCCGTGGCTGGTGTACCCGCACAGGCAGACGTCGGTGATCACCGCCAGATCCGGCGCCGCCCGCTTCACCGCCCGGACCGCCTGCTGGATCACTCCGTTGGACGCATAGGCATGGCTGCCTTGAGGATCCTTCGCCCGCGGGATCCCGAAGAGCAGCACCCCGCCTAAGCCCAGCTCTTCCAGCTCCCTCGCTTCCCGCCCCGCCTCGGCGGGGCTGAGCCGGAAGATCCCCGGCATGGACGGGATCGGCTCCCGCTTCGCCTTCCCCTCCAGCGTCACAAAAAGAGGAGCGATGATCTGCCGGGGCTCCAGCGTGCTCTCGGCGATCAGCCGGCGAAGCGCCGGGCTGCGCCGGAGGCGCCTCGGCCGATAGCGCGGATAGGAAGCGGTCATGCCAGCAGTACGCGAGTCACCGCGTTCACCAGCCCGTCCGCGGTCCAGCCTCCGTCCGGCAGATGCACACGGCGCACACCCGCTTGCCGGAGCGCCCGGGCGGTCGCCGGGCCGATCGCCACCACCGCGGTTCCATCCAGCGCCTCCCGCAGGGGAAGCCGCGCCCGCCTCAGAGAATCCAGGAACGACTGGGCGGTTGAGGCGGAGGTGAAGGTGATCGCCCGGGCTGCGTCCAGCGCCTTCTTCAGCTCCCCCGCCGGAATCGGTCGAAAGAGGGTGTCATACACCGCCACCTCCTCGACCCGCGCGCCCCTCCGCCGAAGCTCCCGGGCCAGCGCATCCCCTGTCGCGCGCCCTGAGCGGGGAATGAGAATCTTCTTCCCCCGGATCGCGATCCGCCGGAAAGCGGCCCGGATCCCGGCGGTCGAGAATTCCTCAGGAACGAGACGCGGCTTGAGCTCAACCGCCTCCAGCGCCTGCCTGGTCCGCGGGCCGATGGCACAGATCGATCCCCGGATGAGATTCTTCAGGCTGCCGCCCGATCTGCGGACGAGCCGGGACAGGATCTCCACCCCGTGGTGGCTGTTGAACAGGACCCAGTCGTACCCCGGCAGAGACTTGATGAGTGCATCCGCCTGCTTTCCCGTCAGACGCCGGGGCCGCACCTCAATGGTCGGCAAGCTGATGCAGTCCGCCCCGACGCGCTCGAGCCGCCGGACCAACCCCCCCTGGTCCTCTTCCGGTCTGGTGAGGACGACCTTCGGCTTGCAATACCGGCGGCTCAACCGGACGACCTTACCCACGATGGCCACCACCGGCGGCCCGAAACTCCGCCTCCCCGCAAGATCCTGGATCACCTGCCCGAGCGTGCTCACGAGAACCTCCTGCTGGGGTCTGGAGGCCCAGCGGATCAAAGCGATCGGCTCCGAATCGGCCCGGACCTTGCGCAGGCGCCGGACGATCACCGGCAGCGCCGCCCTTCCCATCAGAATGACCAGGGTGTCCGCCCCTCGGGCCAACCTCTCCCAATCGACGGCTCGCTCCTTGTGCGCGGCGGGATGTCCCGTGGCGATCACGACACTGGAGCTCAGGCGCCGGTCGGTGAGGGGGATCCCCGCCTCGGCCGCGGCGGACCAGATGGAGCTCACGCCCGGGACGATCTCGAACGGAATCCGGTTCTTCACCAAGACCTCCACCTCTTCGCTCAAACGGCTGAAGATCGTCGGATCCCCGCCCTTCAAACGGACCACTGTCCCATGCGCCCGCGCCTTCTGCACAAGGAGCCGCTGAATCTTCGACTGCCCGTGTCCCCGGTCGTCCGGATCCTTGCCCACGTACAGCTTTTCGCAGCCCGGCCTGGTCCAGCGCAGAAGCTCCGCGCTCACCAGCCGGTCGTAGATGACACAACCGGCCCGGCGCAAAAGTTTCTCGCCTCGCCGCGTGATCAGTGCCGGATCCCCCGGACCCGCCCCTACCAGATAAACCGTCCCCATCATCTTGCTGTTTTCTCTGCCCAGCCGCTGTAGAGCAGCCGGTCCGCGCCGACCGCCCGAAGGCGGCTCGCCAGCTCTCCGCCAAGGCGCTGTGGATCCTTGCGTGGGCCGGAGAGCTCCTTGCGCACCGACTTCAACCCGTCCGGCGAAAGGACGACCCCGGCCAACCGCAGCGCCTCCCCCTGCACAACCCCCAGCGCCCCTACCGGAACACGGCAGCTTCCACCCAGCGCGCGCAGGAAGGCGCGCTCCGCCTCCACCGCCTGCCGCGACGGCTCGTCATCCACCGCGCGAACCAGATCCTCCATCTCCTTGCGGTCCGCCCGGATCTCGATCCCCAGCGCCCCCTGCCCTGGCGCCGGCAGCACCTGATCCAAAGGCAGATACTCGGTCACCCGCCCGGAGAGCGCCAGCCGCGCCAGCCCGCAGGCCGCCAGGACGATCGCATCGTACTCGCCGGCGCCCAGCTTTTTCAGCCGGGTCTCCACGTTGCCGCGGATCGGCACAAACTCCAGATCGCGCCGCAGCCGTTTGAGCTGCGCCTGCCGCCTCAGCGAGCTGGCCCCCACCCTGGCGCCGGCCGGCAGCTCCTGGAGCGGCTGCCCCTGCCGCGAAACGAGCGCATCCCGCGGGTCCTCGCGCCGCATCACCGCCGCCAGGGTGAGGCCCTGCGGCAGATCGCTCTCCATGTCCTTCACCGAATGGACCGCAAGATCGATCCGCCCGTCGAGGAGCGCCTCCTCGATCTCCTTGACAAAGAGTCCCTTGAGCGCCGCCGTGCCGGCACCTGGTGCCGATTTCTCGCCGGCCGAGAAGTCATCACCGGTGGTCTTGATCACCACCAGCTCGCACGTGAGCCCCGCATGCCTCTTCTCCAGGGCGGCCTTCACCAAACCGGCCTGCGCCATCGCCAGCGCCGACCCACGCGTGCCGATCTCAACCCTCAACAAGCCCCTCCTCCTGCACGCGGCCGTCGCGGATCCTGAACGCCCGGGCGCGCGGCCGGCCGGCGTCCTTGAGCGTCACCAGCACGTAGGTGCCGTCGAAGAGATCCTGCACTGCGGTGGCCCGCTCCACGTCTCTCGGCGAGGGGTACGCCTCCGTCGCCACGTGCGAGTGGTAGACGGCCAGGGGCGCCAGCCCCTTCGCCCGCATCTCCTTCTGCGCCCGGAGCTGATCCAAGGGGTTCATCTCGTACCAGGTGGGGCTGGGTGCATCGCTCCGGATCGGGAAGCTCACCGTCGCCACGTCGTCGTTGCGAGGCCCCGCAGGGGCTGAAGCAATCCCCGCCAGATACCCGCACGCCTCGTTCGGGTACTCCCGCCGGCAATGCCCGATCATCTCCTCCATCGCCTGCGACGCAATCCGCAGGGTCACGCCATTCCCCATCGGGTCCGCACCGACCCCTCCATCTTCCGGAAGATGAGCCCGTCCACCATCATCCCGATGGCGGCGATGATCAGCATGAAGGCGAGAAGCTGCTGCATCTGCTGTCGCTTCGCCACCTCGCTGAGAAGCTGCCCCATCCCATGAACCGAAGAGACCAGAAGCTCCCCGGCCATCAGGGCCCGCCAGCCGAACGCCCAGGCCAGCCGAAGCCCATCCACGATCCGCGGGATCGCCGCCGGGACCACCACGTGCCAGAACATCTTGGTCCCTTGTGCCCCCATCACCCTCGCCGCTCGAAGAATCAAGGGCGGCACGTCCCGGATGCCGGCGCTGGTGTGGACCATCACGATGCCGCTGGCCCCCAGGACGATCGTGAAGATGACCGCCGCCTCGGTGAACCCGAAGAGCAGGATCGCCAGCGGCACCCAGGCCGCCCCGGGCATCGCATGGATCGCCACGGCCACCTGCCCCAGGAGATCGTCCAGCAGGCGGAACCGCCCCACGAGCAGCCCGACCCCGATCCCCACGAAGCAGACCACCGCGTAGCCGAGCGCCATTCGCCTCAGCGACCCCAGGATGGCCATCTGAAAATCCCCGTCCGCCAGGTTCCAAACGGCCAGCCGGACGATCCCGACGGCCGACGGGACCCAGGGGGAGATCTTAGACAGCCACTCCCACAGGGCTATCGCCAGCGCCCAGAGGGCCAGTCTTCTCGACCAGGTAATCCAGGTCTTCTTCTTTAACAACCTTGGCAATCTCCTCCTGCAGTGAGAGCAGGATCCTCTGCTGGATCACAATGAGATGCGGGTCCGACTCCCGCCGGGGCCGCGGCAGCTTGATCTGGTACCCTCCCTTGATCCGCCCGGGCCGGGCGGTCATGGTGAGGACCTTGTCCCCCAGCACCGTCGCCTCCCGCACGTTGTGCGTCACAAAGAAAACGGTCTTGTGCGTCTGCTGCCAGATCTCCATCACCTCTTGGTGCAGCAGCCGGCGCGTCTGGGCGTCCAGCGCGCCGAACGGTTCGTCCATGAGCAGGATCTTCGGATCCATCGCCAGCGCCCGCGCGATCGCCACCCGCTGCTTCATCCCGCCGGAGAGCTGATGGGGATACGCCTGCGCGAAGCGGGTCAGATGCACCATCTTCAGAAACTGCGCGGATCGGTCCCGGCGCTCGGACGCGCGCATCCCAGCCATCTTCAGGCCGAACTCGACGTTTTCCTGCACGTTCAGCCAGGGAAAGAGGGCGGACTCCTGGAAGACGACCACCCGGTCGGTCCCCGGGCCGGTGATCGCCGCTCCGTCCGCCAGCACCCGCCCCGTTGTGGGCCGCTCCAGCCCGGCAATCAGATGGATGAGTGTGGACTTGCCGCAGCCGGTAGGTCCCACGAGGCAGACGAACTCTCCGTCGGCGATGGTCAGGTTGATCTCTTGCAGGACCTCGACCGCCTCGCCGTTATGGGAAAAGCGCTTGGAAACCTTCTCCAGCGTCACCATGGAGTCACTCCTGCCACCCCCGGCATCCCTGCCGCGCCCGCCGGCCGCTAGGAAGCTGCGGCGGTGGCGTACGCCCCCTTCAGGATCTCGGCGATCTCCGGCCGGGTGAACTCCGCCGGCGGGGTCCTGCCATCGGAGAGCATCTGCCGGACCGCCGTGCCGCTCAAGGAGACATGCTCCGTGGCCGGATGGGAGCAGGTCTTCGCTGTCGCCATCCCCTCGCAGACCCGGCAGAAGAAGGCGTTGTCGAAGCAGAGCGGGGTCACCGCCAGCTGGTCCCGGCTGAATCGCCGGAAGATCTGCTGCGCGTCAAACGGCCCGTAGAACCTGCCCACCCCCGCGTGGTCCCGGCCCACGATGAAAAAGCTGCAGCCGTAGTTCTGGCGGATGATCGCGTGGAAGATCGCTTCCCGCGGGCCGGCGTATCGCATCGAGGCGGGGTTCACCACCAGGACCGTCCGCTCCTTCGGCAGATACCCGCTCATCAGCGCCTCGTAGCAGCGCATCCGGATCTCCGCCGGCAGGTCGTCGCTCTTGGTCTGGCCCACCAGCGGATGCACCATGAGGCCGTCCGCGATCTCGAGGGCGCAGCGCAGCAGATACTCGTGCGCCCGGTGGATCGGGTTGCGCGTCTGGAATCCCACCACCTGCTGCCACCGGCGCCTGCGGAACTCCAGCCGCGTCTGCGCCGGCGTCTGCCGGTACGCCAGGAAATCGGCGTGCGGCGGCAGGTTCAGCACCGACACCCGCCCCCCCAGATAGTACGGCCCCTGCGCCAGGATCCGCGCCACACCCGGGTGGCTGGAGTCGATTGTGCCGAAGACCAGCTTCGACTCCACGAGCCGGTTGTACGGGTACAGCTCCGGCTCGTGCAGGACCGCCACGACCTGGCCGTCCGGGGATTTCAGCGCCAGATCCACCCCCTCCCGCCACTGGTCCGCCTCTTCCTCAGTGACCGACAGACAGACCGGCAGCGGCCAGACGGTGCCGTCGACCAACTGCATCCGGTCCACCACCGCGTCGTAATCGGCCTCCCGGAGGAATCCCCCCAGCGGAGAGAAGGCCCCGATCGCCAGCATCTCCAGGTCGGAGAGCTCCCACTCGTCCACCGTCACACTCGGCAGCGACCGGGCCTGGTGGAGCAGAAGGTCCCGCTCGTGTCCCTTGACCAACCGCTCGACGAGATTCCCCCCGTGCGGGGTGATGAGATCGGCCATCGCTCCGGCTAACGCCTCTGCTCTTCCGTGCCCTCGGCGGGAAGGTACGCCTGCAGCACCTCGGCCGTCTTGCGGCCGACCACCCCGTCCGCTTTCAGCCCGTTGGCGCTCTGGAACTCCCGGATCGCCTTCTTGGTCTGACGGCCCTCCTTGCCATCCACTGCCCCCTTGTAGTAGCCGGCCGCCGCCAGCGCCCGCTGAACCTCCCGGATCGAGAGCCGCTTGCGCGCCGGCGCGGCCGCAGCCGGTGCCGCGGACGCGCTGCGCAGCTCATCCTGCAACGCCAGCTGCTGCTGGGAGACATCCTCGACCCGCTGGTTCAGAGCAGCCAACTGGCTCTCCAGGGAATCCACCCGGGATCTTAAGGTCGGCCCCTCCGCTTTCTTCGTGCCGGTCGAGGTAGCGCATCCGGCCGTAAGCAACCCGGCCACGGTCAACGCGGCGACAACCGGCCCGGCCAGAACCATCCCCTTCCCTCTCTCCATGTTCCTCATCGATTGGCCCTCTCTGTCACTTTTGCGTTGGTTTGACATGCAGACCGCATTCCTTCTGCTCCGGCAGCTCCCACCACCAGCGGCCGGCCCGAATGTCCTCCCCCGGCCGGATCGCCCGCGTGCAGGGGGCGCAGCCGATGGAGGGGAAGTTCTGATCGTGCAGCTTGTTGTACGGAACTTGATTCTTGCGGATGTAGTCCCACACCTGCTTGGTGGTCCAGTCCGCGATCGGGTTGAGCTTCGCCATGCCCCGGTGCGCGGTATCCACCTCCACCTTCGGCAGCGCCGAGCGGGTCACCGCCTGCTCGCGCCTTAAGCCCGTGATCCACGCGTCCAGATCGTCCAGCGCCCGGCCCAGCGGCTCGACTTTACGGATGCCGCAGCACTCCTTCCGGTTCTCGACCGATTTCCGGAAGGAGTAGAATCCCTTCTCGCGCTCGAGCTTCTCCACCGCCGCCTTGTCCGGGAAGTAGCTCGTGATGGAAACGCCGTATTTCTCCCGGATCCGGTCCATCGCCTCGTACGTCTCCTCATTCAGGCGGCCGGTGTCGAGCGTGAAGATCGTCACCTTCGGGTTCACCCTGACCAGCAGGTCAATCACCACCACATCCTCCGCCCCGAAGCTGGAGGCAAAGCCGATCCTCGGGAAGAATCTCTCCACCCCCCAGCGCAGCACCTCCTCGGCCCCCTTGGATTCCAGCTCCGCGGCAGCCCGCTGGAGCTCCTGCTCCTGAACCAACCCGATCCCCATTCAAAATCCTCCTCTGGTTTTATATCTGGATTTTAGCAGTAATTCTTGACATAAATCGTCAAGAATTAATACAAAAAATATAGCCATTTCCATGGGTCAAGTCAAGCGGAAAATAGGGGCCGTACAGCGGAAAACAGCAGGTCCTACGTGCCGACCGGGACAGCTTTCAGGTAGTCGGCGAACTGCTCAAGGCCGGCGGCAACAGCCCCTGCCGGCACATCGGCCAGGAGGAGAACCTCCCGAAGCTGAGTAAGAAACTCCGGCGCTGTCGGAAGGTGGGTCTCCACACGCAGGCGGGCCTTCTCGGCCATCGCGGCAAACTCGCGCCCCTCTTCCATCCCGCCGTAGTACCGGACCGCTTCCGCCCCCTCCTCGACTAGGCGAACCACCGTGGCGGCCCCCTCATCCACCAGGAAACGCCCTTCCTCCAGGCCAGCCAGCGCCGCGATCGCCGGAAACCGATCCACCACCGAGCGCCCGATCACCACCCGCTTTAATTCCGGCGCCGCCGACCGCATCCCCTCCCACAGCTCCCGCGCCCCCTCCACCGCCACGCTCCGCTCCTCCATCCCGGCGAGGGCACGGGCGATGGCTGTCGCCCCCTGGAGGCCCCGCCGGGCCCCGTCCATCTCGGAGACCTTCAGGACAATCGGTTTGGGCAAGTTCGCTTGAGCCGCCTCCTTGTTCACCGCCTCCTGGATCCGCGCCACATAACCCGTGCCCTTGAGCCCTTCGTTCACACCGCCTCCGAGCACCCAGAGAATCTCTGGCTCATCCTCCGGAAGCGGGATCCCCTGTCGGACCGCCTCCTGCACCGCCTGGACGATGGCCTTCGCCTGAATCCCGGCTGCTTCCTGGAGCACCGCCGCCGCAAGCGGATCCCCCTCGGCAAATGCCTGGCCCACGTAGCGGCCCTCGTTCACCGCCTCCACGCTGCCGGTGGGGCTTCCGGTGGCGAGCTCCACGATCCGGCTGCCCTTCCAGCTGGCCCTCCCTGCGTCCGCTCAGCCAAGATCCGCTCCCGGGCCATCCGGGCCAAACTTGGGCAGGAGGTGAAATCCTGCACCTTGGCGCCCGACCCCTTCCCGGGCACTGGATAGCCCGCCAGCTCCAGATTCAACGTCCGAGCCTTGTCGTCCGAACCCTGCCAGAAGACCGCCGCGTTGGTGCCGCCCGAAGCGGTCAGATAGAATCCGAGCCTCCGGCCCTGCAGGCCGCCGTAGAAGGCCTCCGCCACGATTGCCGCCGGCATGTCGTTCTCGATCAACCCTCGACCCGCGGCAAATCCTAACACCGTCATGATCTCTCGAAGCTGATTCGTCCCCTGAAACGGCAGGTTGTACTGCAGCTCGACCCACCCATAATCCGATGCCTTGGGATCGGTCTGAATCACCCCCGGGGAATCGATCGAGACGAGCCCGGCCTCCGAGATGCTGCCCAGCCCTTCCTGATCCGCGAGCCGGTCCGCATGCTGCCGGATCTGCCGCAGAATCTCCGGCCGATTGCGCGGATCGTTGTGCGGCAGGTCCGGCAGGAACTGCCAGCTCCAGTCCGGAACCGAGGCCACCAACCCTCCGGTCCGCCGGTCCGCAATGGCCATCCGCAGCCTGGTCCCCCCCATCTCAATCGCCAGCACCCGCTGTGGAATCGCAACCTTGCGCCTCCACTCCGCCACCGGCTTGTCCTCGAGCCACGCCGCCGCCAGGGAGCGGGCTGCCGCTCCCATCAACCCCCTTTTGTCCGGATCCATCACGGAACGAATCACCTGGATCTTGCTCTGTTGTCCCTTCCGATCGGGGTGCTTCAGGGCAGCCGCCACCGCCTGCTGGAATCGCCTCTCAAAAAAGTCGCCCAGCCCCTCTCCAATCCCGCCGCCGTACACCCAGAGAACCGCCCGATCACCCGACAGCCAACCGTTCGCCTCGATCTGCCCGGTGGCCTGCACGACCCCCTCCCCCAGAACCCGAACGGCATCCTCCAGGATGGCCGATGCCAGCGGGTTGTTGCCCCCCAGCCAGGCGTCCGTCACATGCGGGACATCGACCGCACCAGCGTCCCCACCGGCCAAGGCGACGATCTCTTCCCAGCCCGGCTCTCTGCGGGCGATCGCCTCGGCCGCCCGCTGTTTGATCGCCCGCCCGGATGCGTACTCCGTGATCGGCTGGCCGTCATAGGCCAGGAGCCGGCCGAAGCGCAGGTCCATCACCCGCTTCTGCTCTCTGAGGTAAAGCCCCGCGTCAAGCCCTGTGGAAATGGTCAGGTAAACAACCACCGGACCGCCCTGGCCGGTTCCGTAGAGCGCCTCCGCCAGGGCAGCGGCGGCGACATCGTTGGTAATCAACGCCTCGCCGCCCCAGCGCGCCCGGATTTCCTCACGCAGGTTCATGCCGGTAAAGGGGAGGTTGCTCTGCAGCTCGATAAAACCCGTCTGCTGATCGAGAATCCCGGCGGAGCTGAAGGAGATGGCCCCGACCTCCGGGCGCGCCGCGCCGTACCGCCGGAGCACCGTGTCGATCAGGTCGTTCAGCTGCTCCAGCACGACGGGCGCATTGCGGGAGTCGGTCTTCGGGATACCCTCTGGAAAATGGATTGCCCGGCTCTCCACCGGCCCGAGCAGTTCTCCGGACCGGTTGTCGGCCAGACCCGCCCGGATCCGCGTGCCGCCCATCTCCACGACCACCACCCGGTTGCCCAGCGGAACGGCCCGGACCGCTTCCTCCATCCCGGTGGCGGAGGGAATCGGGGAGACGATGGGCGCCATGGCCTGACGGGCTGTCTGGAGCAATCGGTCCGGGCCGCCGGAGCGCAGGGTTTCTTCCAGGCCGGCCAGGACGGAGTCTTTCTTCTCGCGCGTCTGGGGATCGCGCAGCGCCCAGACCGGGGCCGGTACGCCAAGGGATAGGGCGAGGATCGCCGAGACAATCCGATGAAGGGGTTTCATGGGGTGATACCTAAAGTATGCCTGAGGGAACACGAAAAATTCAAGTGTCCTATATAAGATTTATCACTACTAACAAAGATCGGGCAGCCGCCGCAAGTACCTCTGCCACGGGAGGATCCTCACCCCGCCTTCTTCGTATGCGTGCGGCGCCGTGCAGACCACCGCGCAGGGAACGCGGGGATGCTCTTCCCGAAAAGCTCGGATGCCGGACAGATGCGCGCCGGCAATCCTTGCGGTGGACTTCACCTCGAAGGCGGCCACCAGCTTCCCATGCTTCTCGATGAGAAGGTCCACCTCCGCCCCGTGGTTGGTTCTCCAGAAATGGAGGCGGGCCTCGCTGCGCCGGTAAGAGATCGTCCGGTAGCTCTCCAGGACGATGAACTGCTCAAAGAGCTTTCCCCGGACGAGCGGATCCAGCCCGCCGGTCAGCCGCTGATTGATGGCGTTGGTCACCCCCAAGTCGAAGAGGAAGAATTTGGGGTGGGCGCTCAGGCGCTTGCGCACGCTCCGGCGGAAGGGGAACAGGCGAAAACCGATGAGGGTATCCTCCAGGATTTCATAGTAAGACTGGACGGTCCGGATCGGCAGCTCCACCTCCCGGGCGATGGCGGAGAAGCTCAGCAGCTCTCCGCACTGATAGGCCGCCATGTCGAGGAACCGGGAAAAGCCCCCCAGGTTCCGGGCGATCCCCTCGGCCTGGATCTCCTCCTGAAGATAGGTGTGGACGTAGGTGGTGAGGAAATCGATCTTCTCCTCCCTGGACTTGCCCAGCAGGGCGGGCAGGCTGCCGAACCGAAGCACCTCCTCCAGGTAAAATTGCCCCTTGAGCTCCTCGTGAAGAAGCGGGAAGAGGTGCCGCTCGACCGCCCTCCCGGCCAGGAGGTTCGCACCGCCACGCCGGAGCTTCCTGGCGCTTGAGCCGGTCAGGATGAAACGGCACGAGGGGAACTCCTCCATGAGGGACTGGACCTCGTTCAAGAGGAGGGGGACCCGCTGGATCTCGTCGATGAAGATCGTCCGGATTCCCTCGCCGCGGATCTTCTCCGCCGCTTGCTTTCGGAACAGGGCAGGATCCTTGGAGTAGCTCAGGAAAAGCTCGGACAGGAGCAGATCCACCCGCCAGAGGGACCGGGGGTAGCGGGCCGCGATGAGCGTGCTCTTGCCTGTTTGCCGGGGCCCGAGCAGGAAGAAGGAGCCCCTCTCGGGCAGCCTGATCAGTCTCTCTATCATGATGCAAAAGTGTACGGTATTCTTGCAGCGTTGTCAAGGGCCGGGGGGTGTCCCCCCTGCCTTGGAGTGGAGGCGCCGGAGGCGCTCCTTGAGCTCCTTCTCGAGGCCTTGGTCGGTCGGCTCGTAGTAACGGCGGCGCTCGGGCAGGTACTCCTGGGCCACGTGGTGGCCGGGGTAGGAGTGGGCGTACTTGTATCCCTTGCCGTGGCCGAGCCGCTCGGCCCCGGGGTAGTGGGAGTCCTTGAGGTGCTCCGGCACCCCCAGCGTCTTGCCGGCCTCCACATCCTTCATCGCCCGCTCGAGCCCCAGGTAGGCGGCGTTGGACTTAGGCGCGCAGGCGACGTAGACGGTGGCCTGCGCCAGCGGGATCCGGCATTCGGGAAGCCCAACGAACTCCACCGACTGCTGGGCCGCGGTGGCCACCACGAGCGCCTGCGGGTCAGCATTGCCGACATCCTCCGCGGCGCAGATGACGAGGCGCCGGGCGATGAGGCGGGGATCCTCTCCGGCGTAGAGCATCTTGGCGAGCCAGTAGAGGGCCGCGTCCGGGTCAGAGCCGCGCATGCTCTTGATGTAGGCGGAGATCGTGTCATAGTGGGCGTCCTCATCCCGGTCGTAGACCACCGCCTTTTTCTGAACCGATTCCTCGGCTGTCTTGCGGCTCGCCCGGATGACGCCGCCGGCGTCCGGCGGGGTGGTGAGCGCCGCCAGCTCCAGACCGTTCAGGGCCCGGCGGGCGTCCCCGTCGGAGATCTCGGCGAGGAACCGGATCGCCTCCTCCTCGACCTCAAGCTTCATGCTTCCCAATCCCCGCTCCCGGTCGGTGATCGCCCGGCGCAGCAAGACGGCAACGTCTGCGGACGACAAGGGCTTGAGCTCCGCGACCAGCGAGCGGGAGAGGAGCGGCGAGACCAGCGAGAAAAAGGGATTGTGGGTCGTGGCGCCAACGAGGATCACGGTCCCCTCCTCCACCTCCGGCATGAGGACATCCTGCTGGGCCTTGTTGAAGCGGTGGATCTCGTCGATGAAGAGGATCGTGCGGCGGCCCTGCTGATTCTTTCGGAACCTGGCCGCCTCGATCGCCCGCCTCAAGTCCTCCACACCGGCCGCCGCGGCGTTGACCCGCTCGACGTGGGCCCGGGTTCGGCTGGCGATGACAAACCCCAGCGCCGATTTCCCGCAGCCGGGCGGGCCGTACAGGATGACGCTGCGCAGACGATCCGCCTCGATCGCGCGGCGGAGGATCTTTCCCCCGCCCACCAGGTGCGCTTGGCCGACAAACTCGGCCAGATCCCGCGGCCGCATGCGGGCCGCCAGGGGGATTTCGGCATCGCTTTCAGCGGAGGCGGCGGTCGGCTGGAAGAAATCGGGCGAGGAGGGGGCTTTCTTACGGGCCATGAAACAGAACGTCCCCGCGTGTGCCGTGTGTCGAAATCTTCGTGAACCTGTTGTTCACCAAGGTGGGAACCTGCTCAGTTGGTTCCTGCTTCCCTTTCGCCAAAGAGCGAGGCCGAATGGGCCTGCATTCCGCAACCGAAGTCAAGCTCCCCGCGATTTCGTGTTGGTTCAGAATCTATTCGACGAAGCACGGGCACCGCAGGGACAAAACCCTTATATCACACGGGCGTGGACGCCGCAACCGGGAAAAATGGGCTGGCTTTGGAAAAACGGCCGCGGTCAGGACTGCGGCCGGAGGTAGCGCCGGAGAAACTCCTGGGCCCGGGGCGCTTCCGGGCTTCGGCGATACTCGGAGACCAGCTGCTGGAACGCCGCATGGGCGAGCTCCGGGTTTTCCAGAATCCGCTCGGCGGTCACGCCCAGCGCCGCCAGCGCCAGAGGCGCCAGGCGATCCTGCGGGGAGTGGGCCAGCACCCACCGGAAATGCGTCCGCCCCTTGCGGACATCCCCCAGGTGGATCTGGGCGGCGCCCACATAGAGATGCAGGGGAACGGCGAGCTTCGGGTCCTTGATCTGCCCCAGCGCCCGCTCGAGCTGCTCAAGACTTCCCGACCGGGAGGGGAGGTTCCCCTCCAGGATGCCGGCGTTGAGCTCGTTCACCAGCCGCCGGATGACGAAGAAGAGCTCCGGATGATCCTTCAGGCCCAGGTGCAGCAGGGCCGGCCGGAGCAGCTCGTCCACCCGTTCGGGGCCGGCGCCGATCACCAGCTCCGCCACGTCATCGGTGTATCCGATGCGGTAAGTCTCCAGGAGGGCCTTGCGCTCCTCGGTGGAAAGCGCCCCGGGGGTCACTGGCAATCCCCGCTGGCCGATATGACTTTCCTCTCCGGAGCGGACCTCCACGCCGACCCCTTCCAGATAAGGCGAAAAGAAGACCGAACCGGCCAGCACCTTCAGGGTGGTCGCCAGATCGTGGTCGCCCTGCACGGAAACGGAGAAGGCGGTCCCCTTCACCTGCGCACTGGCCGTCGGTGTGCGAACCTCCAGCCGGGATCCCCAGAACTTCTCCTGCGTCCGGGCGAGGACTGTTCCCTGCATGACGTTGAGCACGATCTTGGGGCTGCCGCCCGCCACCCAGGGCCGCCGGAGCTGCTGCCAGGTGATCGTGGCCCCAGGCTTGAGCCGCAGGAGCACCTGGCCCGGGATCGCCAGGTCCACATCGCCGGGCAGCAGGGCCTTGAGCGGAACGCCGGGCTGCAGTCTCATGCCCTCCAGCTCCTGAAGCCCCACCACCCCAGGGCCGGAGACGACCCGCATCGGCACCTCCGTGGGACGCAGGAAGATGAGCCCCAGGAGGGCCACGCCAGCCAGAACCCCTGCAGTGAAGACGCGAAGGGAAAGGGCCGGCTGCACCACCGGGATGAACCGCGGGGGCTGGAGCTGCTGCAGGGGATGCTCCTCAATCGTCGGAAGCCCCTTCAGGGCCGCCCGCGCCTGGCCCATTCCGTCGAACAGGTTCCGGCAGGGGGCGCATCCGGAAAGGTGGCGCACGCAGGCGCTGTGCGCCCTGGCCTCGAGCGCGTCGTCGAGCAGGCGGGAGAGCTTCTCCGCCCCCGGATGGAACCATCGGCCGATCATCGCATCTCCTTCTTGAGGTAGCCCAAAAGCTCCGCCAGCTTGGCCCGCCCCCGGGCGAGCCGGGAGGCGATGGTATCAATCGGGCAGCCCATCAGCACGGCCGCCTCCTTGTACGCGTAGCCCTGGACGTCGCAGAGGATCACCGCCTCCCGATAGACCGGCGGGATCTGCAGGAGGGCCGCCTGGACCGTTTTCCCCAGATCGGCAGCGATCGCCTCCTGGCCCGGACCCGGGCTCGGGTCGGCGAGCCTCTCCGAAGGAGAGGAGCCCTCTTCCCCTTCCGCATCCACTCCCAGGGGCTGATCGAGGGGGATTTCGGGAGCCACCTTTTCATGCCGGAAGCGGTTCAGGGCAAGGTTCCGGGCGATCCGGTAGATCCAGCCGCCCACCGGCCCGGTCGGCCGGTAGGAGGGCAGATGCCGAACGACCCGGACAAAGGTCTCCTGGGTCAGATCCTCCGCCGTCTGGCGGTTGCCGACGAAACGGTACAGGTAGTTGAGCACCTTGCGCTGATATCGCATGTACAGCTCCGTGACCGCCTGCGCGTCCCCCTGCTGGGCTCGCCGGATGAGGATCTGGTCCAACTCTTGTTCGGCGCCGGGCCCCGCAGGGACACCCCGCTCTTCAACGGAATAACGTTTGGCCTGCCCTTTTTCTTCCATACCAGAGGTAAGTATACCTGTTGTATGATGGTGCTACGAAAGGAGGAAGCCATGCCCGATCTTTACAGCAACGTTCACCTCGTGGTGCGCTGGCTGCATGTGCTGGCCGGGATTATCTGGATCGGCCACCTCTACTTTTTCAATTTTGTAAACGTACCACTGCAGGGAGCGCTGGATGATGCGGTGAAAAAGGCGGTCAACCCGCAGCTCATGCCGCGGGCGCTGTGGTGGTTTCGCTGGGGAGCGATGATCACCTTCCTGGCGGGACTGATCCTCTTTGCGCTGACCTACTTCTACACGCCGGGCGTTGGACTCGGGCCGACGAGTCTGCTCATGGAGACCGGCAAGCTCACCGACCGGGCGATGTGGATCCTCTTCGGGATGCTGCTGGGGACGGTCATGTGGTTCAACGTCTGGTTCGTGATCTGGCCGATCCAGAAGAAGCTGCTGACCGGCAAGGCGCCGGGCGATCAGGCGGCAGGCCTGCGCAAGAAGGCCCTCTTGACCTCCCGGGTGAACACATTCCTCTCGGGGCCGATGCTCTTCGGGATGCTCGCCCCATCCCACTACGGGGCGATGAGCGGGGCCGCCCTCCTCCTCGCCGTCGGGCTGGGGCTCGCGGCGATCGGGTGGGCGATCCGCTCCTCCCCCGCCGTCGGAAAGCTGACGTAGAGGAAGGTTACCTGAGCTCCGCCTGAAACCGCTCCTTGAGGGCCTGAACGACCCGCTCATGGGCGGAGTTGATCTCCGGGTCGGTCAAGGTCCGGTCTCCGGCCGAGTAAAGCAGACGGAAGGCCATGCTTTTCTTGCCGGCCGGAACCTGGCTCCCGCGGTAAAGATCGAAGAGAAAGAGCTCCTTCAGGATCGGCCCGCCCCCGGCCTGAATCGCCTCTGACACAGCGCGGTGCTGCACTTCTTCGGCCACCACAATCGCCAGATCCCGCGCAACCGGCGCGATCTTGGAAAGCGCCCCAACCCGAACCGGCCCGGAGCCGGTTTCCATGACCTGCTCCAGATCCAGCTCCGCGTAGGCCACCGGCACCTCGGACGGGATCTCAAAGGCAGCCAGAACCGCGCGCTCCACCTCTCCGGCCGCCCCAATCACCCTGCCATCCGATTCCCACGCAACCGCCGGTCCGGCCAGATACGGTCGGTCGCTGCGGTCGCCGACCGACTCCTTCAGCGGCAGGCCCAGCCGCTCAAAGAGAAGACCCACCACCCCTTTCAGGTCCAGAAGGTCGAGCGGCCGCGCGGGGGCGCCCCATCCGGAAAGAGAGATCCCTGCCGCAAGCAGTCCCAGCCCGGTCGGCTGGCGGATCACCTGCCCGTCCTGCCGGTAGAGCTGCCCCAGCTCAAAGAGCCGGAACGACTCGGATGCCTTGCGGTGGAGATTCCGCGCCAGCGTTTGCAGAGCGCCCGCGAGGAAGGTTTTTCGAAGGACGCTGACCTCCTGGCCCAGAGGGTTGTCGAGGGCAAGCGTCCCTGGGGCACCGAGGCGAACCCGCTCATGGTCCGCGGGGCCGATGAGACTGTAGGTCACGATCTCCTCGAAACCGGCCGAGGCCAGGCACTGCCGGATCCGCCGCTGTTGATCCCATCCGTGCCCCTCGGCAAGCAGCGTCGTGTTGTCGGCGGACAGGCGTGGGGCCGCAGGCAGTGTCGCCGGACAGCGATCGTATCCCCACAGCCGGGCGATCTCCTCGTAGAGGTCCTCCGCGATCCTCACGTCTGAGCGCCAGGAGGGCGGCTGTACCTGCCATCGTCCGCCGGAGTTGGAAACCGCGCAGCCCAGATGCTCGAGGATCCGGCGCTGCTGGGAAAGGTGGATCGCCGCTCCAAGAACTTCACTCACCCGACCCGGCTTCAAGGAAATCCACCGCCGTTGGGTTCGGCCGGACCCGGCCTCGGCCAGCCCGCCGCGGATCCTGCCGCCTGCCGACCGGGCGATCGCGCGCGCGGCCCGGACCGCCGCCGTGGCCACCCCCTCCGGATCAATCCCCCGCTCGAACCGGTAGGAGGATTCCGATGAAAGGCGGGACAGCCGGGTCCCCCGCCGGATCACCGCCGGATCAAACCAGGCCGACTCCAGGAAGATCCGGCGCGTGGAGCCGGTGATCTCTGACTCCCTGCCGCCCATGATGCCGGCCAGCGCCACCGGCTTGTGTCCATCGGCAATCACCAGAAGCTCCGGTGAGAGCGCCCGCCGCTCGCCGTCAATCGTCACCAGGGTCTCCCCTTTTCGGGCCCGGCGCACGCAGATCTTTTGTTCCGTCAGACGATCCAGATCAAACGCGTGGAGCGGCTGCCCCAGCTCCAGAAGGCAGTAGTTCGTGGCGTCCACCACATTGTTCACCGGCCGGACACCCAGTTGACTCAGCCGCCGGGCGATCGCCGGAGGGCTGGCCGCCACCCGAATCCCCTCGATCACCAGCCCGACGTATCGGCGGCATCCCTGCGGATCCTCGATCGCGACGGGAACCGGACAGTCGCCCTGGGTCCGAAGCTCGAATTCTCTTTGCAGCCATCGAGGGAACCGGAACGGCCTGCCCAGAACCGCGGCGGCCTCGCGCGCGATCCCGAGGTGGCTTAGAAGATCCGGGCGGTTGGGGGTCACCTCCGCCTCGAAGAGCCAGTCCCCGTCCGCGCCGGAAACCGAGGTGATCTCCAGCCCCGCCATGGTGAGCCGCTCTGCGAGCGTCTGCGGATGGACGGAGAGCTCCACGTACTCCTTCAGCCATGACAGCAGGAACTTCACCGGAACTGCCTCAGGAACCGCAGATCATTCTCGAAAAAGAGCCGGATGTCGTCGATTCCGTGGAGGAGCATCGCGATCCGCTCCACCCCCATCCCGAAGGCGAATCCCACCGTCTCCGGCAAGTAACCCACTGCGCCGGGGCGCGTGGTGGCGCTTCCGCCAGCGCCAGCCACCGCCTTGAACACCTCCGGGTGCACCATCCCGCAGCCCAGGATCTCCAGCCACCCCTTCTGCCCGCACACCCGGCAGCCCTTTCCCTGGCAGAAGATGCAGCCTAAGTCCACCTCGGCGCTGGGCTCGGTGAAGGGAAAGTAATGCGGCCGGAAGCGAAGCCGGACCCCCGGCCCGAACATCTGCCGCGCCCAGGCGGTCAGCGTCCCCTTCAAGTCTCCGAAGCTCAGCCCCGCCCCCACCGCCAGTCCCTCGACTTGATGGAACTGAAAGCAGTGGGAGGCATCTACTGCGTCCGGACGGAACACCCGGCCCGGAACAACAATCCGAAAAGGAGGCGGGTGGCGTTCCATGAACCGGACCTGGACCGGCGAGGTGTGGGATCTCAGGAGCCAGCGGCTGGAGTCGATTTTCCTGAGATAGAAGGTATCGAAGCTCTCCCGCGAGGGGTGGTCGGCGGGGATGTTGAGGGCCTCAAAGTTGTACCACTCGGTCTCCACCTCCGGCCCCTCGACGACGGCAAAGCCCAGGCGCTGGAAGATCTCGACGATCTGGGCGATCGTTTGAGAGACGGGATGCAGCCTTCCTGCGGGCGGGCGGTATCCGGGCAGGGTCAGATCCCCAACCGCCCGGCGGGCCGGTGCAGCAGAAGAAAGCTCCCGCCCGCGTTGCGCCAGCGCCTCCTCAAGCTTCCCCTTGACGGCGTTGAGGTTCTTTCCCAGCTCCGCCTTTTCTTCCCGGGAGAGGGACCTGTCGCGCAGATCCGCGAAGCGTGCGGTTAAGGAGCCGTTGCGCCCAAGGAATCGGACTCGGACCGCCTCAACCCCCTCCGGGTCCTGCGCCTCGGACAGGGCGTGGAGCGCCTCTTCTAAGAGGGCCTCAAGCTCCTTCACCTAGCGTGGTGACGGCTTGGGGGCTTGCGGATGCTTGGCCAGCTCGACGAGTTGGCAGAACGCCTCCCCATCGGAGACCGCCAGGTCCGCCAGCACCTTCCGGTCCAGCGCCACGTGGGCCGCCTTCAGGCCCGCCATGAATTGGCTGTAGCCGATCCCTTCGGCCTGGCAGGCGGCGTGGATCCGGGTGATCCAGAGCCGGCGGAAATCCCCCTTGCGCATCTTCCGGTGCCGCGTGGCGAACGCCATCCCCCGATAGACGGTTTCCTTGGCCCGGCGGAACAGTTTCGACCGCTTGCCCCAGGCCCCTTTGGCCCGGCGGATCATCCGCCGGTGCCGACGCCGGCTGGAAACGGAATGTTTGACGCGTGCCATGAGTCCCTCCCTTTAATCAGCCGGCGTAGGGGAGGAGCGCCTTCACCCGCTCCTCGTCCACCCGGTGGACCAGATCCTTGCGCCGCAGATGCCTCTTCCGCTTGCGGCTGCGCCCGCTCAGCAGGTGGCTCCGAAAGGCCCGCCCCCGCCGGAATTTCCCACTGGCGGTCAGCCGGAATCGCTTGGCCACCGATCGCCTCGTCTTGAGCTTCGGCATCTTCCCTCCCTCTTTTGCTCCTACTTCGGGGCCAGCGTGACGAAGAGGAATCGGCCCTCCTGCGCGGGGGCCCTCTCCACCTGCGCAAACCCGGCCACCTCTGTCTGCAGCCGTTCCATCAGGCGGTGGCCGAACTCCTGGTGGGCCATCTCCCGCCCCCGAAAGACCACCGTCACCTTCACCTTGTTTCCCTTCTTCAAGAACTTCTCCAGGAACCGGAACTTCGTCTGATAGTCGTGCTCATCGATCTGCGGGCGGAACCGCAGCTCCTTGAGCTGCGCATGCCGCTGATGGTGCCGGTTCTCCCGCTCCTGCTTCGTCTTGGCGTACAGGAACTTCGCGTAATCCATGACCCGGCACACCGGCGGCTGCCCCTGCGGGGCCACCTCCACCAGATCCAGCCCCGCCTCGGTGGCCGCCTTGAGGGCCTCGCCCAGCGGGACAATCCCCTGCTGTGCTCCGTCTGCCCCGATCAGGCGAACCTCCCGCGCCCGGATCCGGTCGTTCACCTTCCAATCCTCCGTCTTGTGGAATGCTGCAGCTGGTTTCTTCAGTGAGCTGTCTCCTCCTTTAAGTTTCTGTCGAGGAATGTCCCGCGAAGCGGGGCCTCCTTGTGGTTGGTCAGCGTTTCTCCTGAACCTCCTGCAGGACCCGATCCCGGAACGACTCCAGGGGGCAGGCCCCCAGATCCCCTTCCTTCCGTGCCCTCACCGCCACTTGGTTGCCTTGTACCTCCCGCCGGCCCACGATCGCCATGTACGGAACCTTGGCCAGCTGGGCGTCCCGGATCCGGGCCTGGAGCGTCTCCCGGCGATCGTCCAGCTCCGCGCGGATGCCGGCCTTCGCCAGCGCGTCCCGAACCTGCCGGCCGTATCCAGCTTCCGCGTCCGAGATCGGAATCACCGTCACCTGCACCGGAGCGAGCCAGACCGGGAACGCGCCCCCATGGTGCTCGATCAGGGTCCCGATGAACCGCTCCAGCGACCCGAAGATGGCCCGGTGGATCATGACCGGCGTGGCCTCCCGCCCGTCCGCCTCCACGTACCGCAGGGCAAAGCGCTTGGGCAGGACGAAGTCCAGCTGAACCGTGGCGCACTGCCAGTACCGTCCCAGCGTGTCCTTCACATGTACGTCCACCTTCGGCCCGTAGAAGGCGCCTGCCCCGGGGCTCAAGGTGTGGGTGATCCCTTTGGATTGCAGGACCCGGCCGAGGATCTCCTCGGCCCGATCCCAGTCTTCCTTCTCGCCCATGAACTCCGGCGGCCGGGTGCTCATCTCCACCCGGTACTCGGAGAACCCGAAATCCCGGAAGGCCTGCTGGATGAAGTCCAGGATCGCGGAGAGCTCTCCCTCCAGCTGGTTCACGCGGCAGAAGAGGTGCGCGTCGTCCTGGGTGAAGCCCCGGACCCGCAGCAGCCCGTGCAGGACCC
Source organism: uncultured Planctomycetia bacterium (assembly GCA_964372395.1). Taxonomy (GTDB): domain Bacteria; phylum Omnitrophota; class Gorgyraeia; order 1-14-0-20-64-10; family 1-14-0-20-64-10; genus CAYFHV01. The sequence continues at coordinate 32,082 of CAYJQV010000013.1, forward strand.
CCGACTTCTCGTTCCGGTAGACCGTCCCCAGCTCGAAGAAGCGAAGGGGCAGCTCCCGGTAGCTGCGCAGCGCTGATTGATAGATCAGGATGTGGCCCGGGCAGTTCATGGGCTTCACCCCCCACTCCTGCTCTCCCTCCGTCTTGAAGATGTACATGTTCGGCTTGTAATGCTCGTAGTGGCCGGACCGGACCCAGATGTTGCTGCGCAGGATGTGCGGGGTGATGACCGGCTGGTACCCGCGGGCGGCATGCTCCCGCCGCGCGTACTCCTCGATGAGCTGCCTTAAGGTCGCTCCCCTCGGGTGGTAGAAGACCAGCCCCGCACCCGCCTCCTCCAGGATCGAAAAGAGCTGAAGAGCGACCCCCAGCTTCCGGTGGTCCCGGAGCTTCGCCTCCTCCCGGAGCTTCAGGAAACGCTCCAACTCCTCGCGGCTGAAGAATGCGGTCCCGTAGATCCGCGTGAGCTGCGGATTGCCCTCCTTGCCGCGCCAGTACGCCCCGGCCAGCGACAGGAGTTTGAACGTCTTGATCTCTCCGGTGGAGGCGACGTGCGGGCCCTCGCACAAATCCACAAAATCCCCGTCGGTGAAAAGGGAAACCTTCGAATCCGGGATCTCCCGGATGAGCTCCAGCTTGAACCGCTCGCCCCGCTCGCCGAAGAGCTTCTCGGCCTCCGGTTTCGTCATCCACGACTGCTGGAAGGGGTGGTTGGCCCGGATGATCTCCTGGATCTCGGCCTCGATCTTCGGCAGATCCTCTTCCGTCAGCGGCCTCTCCGGCTCCACGTCGTAGTAGAATCCCTCCTCGATCGGCGGCCCGATCGCCAGGCGTGTGCCAGGCCACAGGCGCTTCACCGCCTGCGCCGTCACATGCGCCGCGCTGTGCCTTAACCGCTGCAGCTCATCACTCATTCGCTATTCATAATGGCGTGGGCGGTAGAGGATTTGAACCTCTGAACCTCCTGCATGTCAAGCAGGCGCGCTAACCGCTGCGCCAACCGCCCTGAATAATTTCCTTGCCCTCTCTTTCTTTCAATTCGTGCCGGGGGCGGGATTCGAACCCGTCGCTTCTGCCCATTCGATTCGGCCCGCCCGTTCCGCTCCCTGAAGGGAACTCAAGGTTCCCTTCAGTTCTACCCTCCTAGAAGAGGCGGGGGACCGTCTCCCCCGCCTGCCCCCTTGGGTTCTCATCCCGTCCCATATTCTCTAAGCGTGCCGGGGGCGGGATTCGAACCCG
>CAYJQV010000014.1:0-31221 GCA_964372395.1 uncultured Planctomycetia bacterium
ATGGATGTTGTGCTGGACGGTTTCAAGGTATTGACCGAACGGATGGACCGTCTCGAGCAGCGGATGGAAGGGATCGAGTTTCGCGTGGGGAGGATTGAGCAGGATACGAACGGATTCCATGCCGCAATCATTGAGAACTCAAACGAGTTGAGACGTTTTCAGCACGCTCTGCAGCAGTTACAGCATGAGGTCTCCAAGCTGACGGAGCGTTTCGAGGAGCATCTGAAGGCGCACGCCACATAGGAGTTGATCCCATGATGCAAGAACGGAGACGACCTATTCGGAGATTCTTCGCCGCACTTACAATCCTTTCCTTCACCCTGACGCAGGCCATTCCGGCATGGGCTCTCCGGCCGGGCATTGAGGGGAAGTCCCAGTCCGGCTTAGAGGAAGTGCTCACAGGGGGAGCTTCGGGTGGAAGGGGCGGGACCATCGAGATTTCTCCCCGGCTCCTGCGTCTGCTGCGCTCACGTCAGCCGAGGCCCATCCCGGAAAGGGTGGTAACCCTGGAGGGCTATGCGCGGCAGTTGGCTGCCGGAACCGATCTGGTTCAGACGGTAGGGAACCCGAATGTGCCATTGGAGCGGCGGATTGCTGTCCTCGAGGATTTACTCGGTTTGGCCCTTGAGGATTCCGTCTTGGAGGAGCCCGAAGTTGATCCTGAGCTTGCCGCAGCGCTTCTCACCCGGACCGACCCGGCGATCCTCCGAAGGGCGAGAACTGCCTTCAGCACTCTGAAACGGATCTGCCCGACCTGTGGCGATCATCTTTATCACGAACAGGGCAGAGGCCAGAAACATCTTGATTTTGACCAGCATGACCGACTCCATGTCCGGACAGCGATCGCCACGGCGGTTGAGTTTCTCCTATCCCGCACCGGTCGGCTTCCGACCGTGAAGCGGGTGCAGGATGGGCATCACACCGAGGAACCGGCCCGGTCCCTCGGTGTGATGGCCAGCATGGTTTCCGCATTTGCCAGAAATGATGAAGGCCCGGAAGCACCTCCGGTTTCGGCGGTGCGGTTCGGCAACGACGCGGTCTTCTTGGAGCGGCTGAGCGTGGTGACTGGTCGAACAGGGGCCGTGATTCTCCGCGTCCGGCATCCCCGCACCCAGGGAGACGAGGCGGATACGTGGGTAAGCGTTCGGTACGTGGATTCCGAGAACCGGACGGTGGATCTGAATGCCAACGGCGAAGCCGTCACGCTCTCATGGGGTGAATTCCGGCGGGTTTACCTGCCTGGAGGTGACGTCTATGGGCTTCTCTTAGCCAGTCAGGCTTCCCTCTGGTCCGAAACCCAGAACGGCCGAATCGTTGCTGCAACGCAGGAAGAGTTAAGCTCCATTTTCGGGTGCTGCGGGATCATCATCACACTAGGAAAGCGATCAGGAGAAGGGCAGTTTGGCTCGATGCAGGATCTTGCTTACCGGGGACAGGACAATGCCGGGATCACGGTTCATGACCTGAACGGCCTCTATACCATCAAGGTGGAGGGATCCCCGACGCAGCTCATCCGGGAACTCGAAGTCGAAGGGCAGGGCTATTCGGAAGAAGGCATGGCTTGGTATCTCGAGGCGTTTCCGCGGGCGGAGCTGGACCCCAGGGTGGTGGGGTCGCTCGAGAAGCTGCGCAGGGGCCAGAACCTGAACCGACAGGAACGGCGCAGCATTCATCGACTCTGGCTGAGCCTGACCGAGGACCAGCGTGCGGCCATTGCCGAGGTGCGCCGTGGGAACGCGCGGAACATTCTGGATGCCCATGGTTATGGCTACGTAAAGCCCGTGTCTCCCGGAAATGAAGGCACGCCTCCTACGGTGGCTCTTCCGATGCGGAAGGAGGATCTTTATTCCCAGCGTTTTTACGCAGAGACCGATGAGGCGGTGATCTCTCCAAAGCCAGGCAGGCCTCGTAAGCTGCCGGGTGAGATCGACCAATGGAACTCGGTGGGGGTAGGAAACCAGGGCGAGGTGTGGTCCGGAAGATCCTTCCAGGTTCCCCCCGCCGAGTCCAGCTCCTACGAGGCTCAGGTACAGGCTTTGCAGGCCTTCATGAAGGAGGTCAACCGGTTCTACGATTACGAGTTCAGTTACCTTCGGGACCGACTCCGGTTCCATCTTTCAGAGCGGCTTGAGGAGGCCGTCAGCCGGGGAATCTTGAGGCCCGAGGAGGCGGCAAAGCTGATGCGGGAGTTCCTGCGCCTGTTTGAGACCGTGACACTGGGTCGGGACATCGCGGCTTCGGATGTCGAGCTTTGGAGGGAAATCTGGGCCATCATGGCCAATACCACCGTCTGGTTCAGCGGGCACATCGCCTGGGATCCGGTGCGGCACGTCTTCCGCCTTCAGAGGGGTTTGGTTGGTGTCCTCCGACAGCGTCCCGAGTGGCTTGGAGATGTGGAGAAGGAGTTTGCCGCTTTGCTCAGGCGGGACCGAGTCTTCGAGCCTCGGGATTGGTTCCGGGACTGGTTGGTGGAGAACCTCTCCAACACGCCGTCGAAGGCCTCCGAGGCGTTGATCTCCTGGTTCCAGAAGGAATTTATCCCCGACCATGTCCGCCGGAAGATGGGGATTGAGCTAGGTCGGGTGGACGCGATCACCCTGCAGTACCTTGAGATCGTGGACGAGGTGTTTGGGCATGACCGTTGGGCGACCACCGGAAGCAAGGAGGCCAAGGATGCCCAGCCCCACGAGGATACCGGTTTTCTCGCCGGACTTTCGCGGGACGAGCTGGAAAAGCTAGTTCAGCAGGCGGCCCAGGGCACGCAAGGTACCGTGAAGCTCCAGGTTTCACCTACTGCCAAGCCGCATGAAAGAGACCGGATCAGCAAGCTTCTCTCCGAGCAGTTCCGCGTCGTGGCGGCCCGGTACCTCGACGCCCACCCGGAGAAGGTCGGCGGTCCCCAACGGTCCACCCCGCACAATGGGGATCTGAGTTCGAGCATTCAGCAGGGGATCCGGCCGAAGGTGGCGGAGAGCGGCTACGTGCCTGTGCGTCGGACGGTGGACGAGAGCTGGCAGGTCCGCACGGAGACGATCCTGACAGATACCTGGGGCCTGCTGGGAGGGCACGAGTGGATCTACGACTCCTTCCTGAAGGACACCCTCCTGGGACTCACCGATGGCCAGAGGTACCGGGACGAGAAAAGGAATTTCGTGGGCTTCATGCCCGATGCCTACCGAAGGAAATGGAACGAGATCGCGGACAAACTGGTAGACGCGCAAAAGTACGGCCTGCGGGCCGTTCCGATCACAGTAGGCTACAACCTTGCCGAGGAGATTGCCCACCGTCTGGTGAAACTGGAGTTCGCGCGGGGGATCCTCTTCAAGGGCGGGGCGGCAGGCTCCGAGATCGGGAGTGGTTTGATGACGACCCTGGAGCCGCGCCTGAAGGCGTTCGTCAGCCACAACCGCCCGATCTACCTCATGGCTGTCAGGAACAAGGACGGCCAGCTGGTTTGGCAGGTCAGCTCGGATTACCGAACCGCCCTGCGCCTCTTCGACAGGGGTGAGGTCGCAAAGGGTGTGGAGGACAGCAACCAGCTCTTCCTGTGGAAGGAACTCGCCTTAAAAGAGTTGGATGGAGAGGAGCTTTCTGAAACGGAACGCACCCAGAAAAGCCATGCTGAGCTTACCCTCTGGGGACACACCCTGGGAGAATTGAAGGAAGCCGAGATCTTCCGGAATGCCGAGGCGCAGCAGAAGGCGATCAACGATCGTTTCAAGCTGGAGTTCATGTTCACCTTCAAGGGAGAAGAGAAGTACCTCCAGGTTGCCCGGGACTTTAATCCAGACACCAGACAGTGGGATCTCATCCTAGTGGTCTCCGACTTTGAGGGCAGGACGCTCGCTCGTTACCGCAACGGCCAGGTGACCCAGATGCCTCCGGAGAGGGAGCGCAAGAACCTCAAGGTGGAGGCGGGCAAGCCGGTGGAGGTGGACATTGCCAGCCGCTTCGGGTTCCCCTCTTATGGAGAGAAGGAAATCCACCAGATCCCCCTGGCCCTCCGTGAAACGCGCTTCTGGTATGGGCTGGAACCGGATGGCTCGCTGGACATGAGCCGGGAGGGGGTGAGTGCCCGGTACGGCGGGGCTCAGGATTACGGCTTGAATCGGCAACGACTTCTGGACTGGTTCCAGGGTGGCGGGGACACCGTCATCCTCACGGGGGTAGGTAGCTCTGAGAACGACGCTCTCGCGGATGTGGAACTCCTGAAATTCCTCATGCCCGGCGTGAGGGTCATCGTCAAGGATCCCTCCACCTTGCTCAACACAGCGGCCGACTTCGATCCGAGGACGACGATGGTGGTCGCTTTGAGCTGGTCCGGCACCACGGCACTGACCCTGTCGATCCTGGAGTCCCTTCGGGAGCGGGGTCTTCTTTGTTGCGCCGTCACGGGGAATCCCGATAAGGAAATTGGCGTGGCTGCCCAAGACTCCGGCGGGGTGGTGAAGGCGCATACCCGGCAGGAGGTGGCGGTGTATACCACCGTTGGCTTCTCCACCATCCTGTACGATCTCATGCTCATGGCAGCTTACCTGAATCTGCTGAAAGAAGAGTTGGAAACCGATGGCGGAAGAAAAGCGGATCTGAAGCGCCGGCGATCCGAAGTCGCTCCGAGCCTGCATGCCGTTCCAGAGATCATCCGTGAACTCCGTGACCGTCCGGAGCGGAGCCTTGCACGTCCCGAATCCTACATCCATGAGGTGGGAAAGCGTCTGGCACCGTACGGCGGGATGGGTTTTGTCGGAGAGGATTCCTCTCTGCCCGAGATTGCCCTGAAGGTTGGGGAGGTAAGAAACTCAGGACACACGATCTACCCCTATTCCAGCGACCAAGCCTGGCACCTGATCCGCGCGGGGATGCCGGAGAATCGCCGGAAAGGCTGGTTTCTGGATGCAAGCACCCTTTCAAAGCTCAGACGTGCGTTGGCCTGGATCCAGGAGGCGGTCCAGAGAGGACAGCCCCTGGTGGTCCAGACTTTCGATGAGGAGATCGCCTTTTCGCCCCAGGAGATAGAGGAAGGACGCCGGAAGAGTTGGGCAGATTTCAACAGGGCGTTGCAACAGCTGGCGGAAGCAGGAGGAAAGGACGGACGTCCCCATCTGGACATCTTCCGGGTTCCAAGGGTGCATCCGCTCGTCCAGCCAATCGTGAACGTTCAGATCGGGGCTCCGCTTGCGACCACAACGGCAAAGCTGGCAGGTTTGGGCAGCGAGGCCAGGGATACGCCGAGAAATATTGCCAAGTCCGTGACCGTGCAGGCCCAAGGCAAGCAGGCTAGGGCCATGCGCATCCGGGATTTTGTGCAGACCTACCGGGCGTCCGGCATGGAAGAGCAAGCTGTCATCATGGAGCAATACATCACCGATCTCTCTGGGCACTGGGACTCTATGGACTCTACGCTTCGGGCGATTCACCGGTTGCCCTTGCGCATGCAGGAGATCCTCACCGGATTCTCTGCGCCGCAGGGTTTTTCCTGGGAGGATGCCGAGATAAAGCGGCGATTTGGGGAGCGCCTGGAGAGATTGAGAAGGGTTGCGATCCTTTCCTCGGAGGATGAGAACGCGGACATTGCCGCGGGGATGGCCCAGGAGCTCCTGGAGTACCGGGAGTCGGTCACGACCAACTCGGAAAAGGAAAAGATCTTTGAGAAGGTCCGTGATGAGGGTGGGCAGTACGAGAGGAAAAGGGTCCAGCGATTGATCAACGGAGACATGTATGAAATCCAGTTTGTCCGCTCTCCTGAGGACCTCCCGAAGAAGAACAGAATCATCTTCACGCGCATGAAAGAAGAGGATGGGGAATGGGTTTCAGACCGCAGAGAACTCGAGCTCCTTGGGGATGAGCGGGGCATTGTGGATGTCGAGCCTGGCTATCGCCACCTGCGCAGAGAAGAGGGAGAAGCGATCCTGTACGAACTGAGCGGCCAGCGGTACGTCATTACGGCGGACGTCGGCCGCGGGGTGAACCTAACGGCGGCCGAGCCGGAGCTGGCGGGTGTGGCGGTCGAGGTCGTTGCGGTGGAAGAGGCGGAGGATCTCGAGAAGGCGACGATTGATCCGAAAGACACGCTGGTTGTAGCCCTTTCCCGGACCGCTCAGCGCAAGAAGGAATTCGAAAGAGAGATCGGGCCCGTTGCTTCTTTGGGCCGGGGTCGTGACGCACAGCAGAGGCAGGCGCTCAAGACAGCCCCTGGTGTGAAGTCGGAGGAGCACTTCTCCGGGATTCTGGGGGGATTGAGCCGTCGGTACCCGGAGCTGGCGTTCTTTGTCGCTGCCAGCAGGGGTTCCCTCATCCATCGTCATGCGAATGTCGGTTCCGCACAACTCCCTGAGGATCTGGATGTCATCGATGCTACGCCGGCCTTTTACCTTGCTCTACTGCGGTTTGGCATCGAGCTTGGGATCGCGAAAGGCGTCTTGCAGGCTGCGACCTATCAGGGCGGACTGGATCTCATCCCGATCCTCGCGGCGCGTACCCTTCCCTTGGCGTATCAGGAGCGTGTGGTGGTAGGAGCGGAGCTTTTCAGCCGAGCGACAAGAGGAATCCAGGTTGCGCTCAACCACCGTCCCATCGAGGTCCGATATGAACCGGGCGCCGAGAGGGTGACGTTCCTCGACCAGGATCGCCAGGTAGGAGCCTTTGAGCTGGTGGTGGACGCCGATCTGGATATCGTGCGCGGTTTCAGGAGCCCTGCGAACGTACTGGTCCTGGATGGGCGCGAATACGACATCCATTTCGACCCGGATCACGGCGTCTTCATCGAGAGCCGCCTGCCGGATTACCAGGGAGGGGGATCGCTGTTGGATGGCCTCGTTTCTCTGGTACAGCGGGAATCGGGTAAACCCTATACCAACTGGATCTTCATCGGAGGAGGGGCTGATCTTGCCAGTGCGAAGCTCTATCGCAAACAGTCGGCGGTGTTCGGAGGAGTTCTGGGACATGCGCTTGTTGTGGATGGCAGCGTCCATGGCCCGCTCGCTGAGGTGGATGACCGTGTCGGGAAATGGCTTGACCGGGCCCGGCGCCGAGGGATCGATCCGAGATATGACCCGGATAACCCCGTGGACTTGACCCAAAAAGATGCCGCCACTGTGGTGCTGGCAACGGATCGGCGGGCCTATTCGGCGAGCACCATTGACCTGCAGCGGTTTGTGACGCGTAGCGGAATCGTCTTCCCGGTAGTCCAGGTGCCTGACCTGAGTCGATCCGAGATCGTCGAATCCAGAGCTTTTCTGACCCTTGGAGTGCCAGAGGCGCCCAACCTGCTGACGGTGATTCCCCACATGATCTTGGCCCCCGTTTTTGCCTACCAGCTGGCGCAGTCCATGCAACGCGAACAGTACCGGTATCAAGCGGGATCCACATGGGCCGAGGTGGCCCAGCTGCCGCGGGTGATTGCCACGACGGCGGAAGCCCCCCCTCCCGCGGCGACTGCACCTGCACCTCGGCCAGCGGTGATGCCGCCCGGCTTGACGAGGTTGGTGGCCAATGTGACAGGGATTGCGGAAGAGACGTATCGGAGGGATCCGCTGCACCGGATCTATTTCGACCACGCCTACGATGAGGAGACGAAGCGGACGGTACTTGTCATCGTCGGCCCGGAAGGAGCAGCCGGCGTTTTTGGAATTCTTTATAACCCATTTGAGAACGCCGGGATCTCCGTGGAACACCTGGGCGAAATGACAGACCATGGGGCCGCCTCCTATGTCGTTGTGGAGATGTCGCAGGAGGCGTTGGGAGAACGCGGTGTCATAGAGGCGATTGAAAACGGGCGGGACGAGGCGAATGGCCGACAGGCGATCCGGGCTGCTGTGGCACCGGAGGCGCTGACGGATGAGGAGGTTGAATCGCTCTACGCCCTCTACGCCAGGCGTAGAGTTTCCGGAGGCTTGTCGATTGCAGAGGAGATTGCTCTTGGTGAACCAACCGCAAGGATCTCCAGGATGGGTGTCGTCGTTCCGGCTGATGACCCGCGCTTTTCCGGCGACGATCAGCGGTTCAGAGAGGCCATAGAGCAGCGGGATCCCAACGGGCTCGTCCGCGGGGTTGAGCTGCTGGGAGATCCGGTGGATTTCAGCACGGAGGTTCTCCCCGAGGCGCCAAGGGTTCGCTTCCACTTCTACAGGCTGCGCGCGACGGAGGGGACGCGCGGAATGCGTGATGCGGTGGAGCGCGTGGAAGCGGTTCTTCGAGAGATGAGAGGTCCAGCCGCCGGGATGGAGGAGCTGGTGGCGGGGCGGGATTACCGGGTGGATTCGGATGGAATCCGGATGATCCGCAGCGTCCGCGTCGCCAAGCCGGTTCGGCTTTCCGACGGCCAGGGCGGGACCATTCAGGTCGGGGCTGGCACGTTGCTCCTGGGCGGGCTGCTCCTGCGGGGCGACATCACGATCGGGGAGAGCTCGGAGATCGGCGGCGCCGTCACCGGATACGCCCGCATCGGAAATCACGTGAAGGTCCATGGGAACTCCAAGATCGGCTTCGCCGAGGTCGGGGACTGGGTCCACGTAGATGAGGACACCACCATCCGGGGTTACGGCCGGGGCGCGGAGGAGCTGGTCGTTGTCCGGGGAGGGGGCCAGCCGGATGTTGCCAAGATGAAGCCGCAGGACCTGGATCTCCATCTGGATAAAGCGGGTGTAGCCTACAACACGGTGATCCGAAGAACCACCCTGGAAACGGGCCGGAAGAAGGCGGCTTGGAGCTTCGTGGAGGAAGACAAGGCCCCGAACCCAGACGCGAAAACCGTTGCGAAGTATGGCGTGAATCAGCGCCGGACCGAGGTGCTGCCCGGCGCGGTGATCCACGCGGGCGCTTTCGTCAACACCTCCATCGGAGCCGGAGTGCGCGCCGGGATCTCCGACGCGCAGGTCAAGGGGTCGGTCTCCGCTGCGCACAGCTTCATTGGGGACGGGTCTCAGATCCGCCCGAACGCCAACATCGTCCGCAGTTACCTTGGGAAAAAGAACAACGTCGGCAGCGAAGTCTCCAAGAGCTACCTGGGGGATGGATTTGTTTCGGAGCACCAAGCTTCCTACATCAGCGTCGTGGCTCCCAATGAGTTTGTGATCGTCAACGAGCAAGGGCAGCTGGAGGTCATCCCCTCCACGAACACCACCAATATCGGAGCCGGAACCGTCTTTGCCAATTACGGGGGCAAGACGAATCTGGAGACGATGAAGAGCGAAAAGGGCACAGCCTTTCTCTTCGCTGGTTTCACCGGGACCAATAGTTCTGTCGTCAACCTGTACGATCATCCCGACATTGCGCTAACGGAGCTGCTTTCCCAGAAAAAGGTTACCCTGGTCCTGCCTTTCTCCACGATCCCGCCGGACGGAAAGACCTGGGGGTTGGTTCTGCCCTTCACGCAGGCCCCCGATGTCAGCCCGAAGAGCCACAGGATCGGGCGCCACCTGAGCGATGCGCAGGACGCCCTCTCCACGGTCATCACGCACCTTCGGAAAGGGCTCGATCCGCGGATCGTCGAAGGGTCGATCCGGCTAGGACTGTATCTCATCAAGCAGGAGCGGCAGCTTCCCGCGCAGCAGCGCAGATGGAGCGATCCTCAGATGGACGCAGGGGAGCGGATCTACCGGGAGGCGCTGGCGGCCGGCTTCTTCTCCACCGAGCGGCTCTCCGAGGCGATGGGCTCGGAGGAGGCCCGGCAGCGCTTGGTGGATCTGGTAGACAACTATGAGGCCATTCAAAAAGTGCTGGGAGAGAGTCTGGGCCTTTCTCGTACGGAGGTCGTCGGCCTGATCGCGCAGGAGGCAGAGCGCGAAGGCCGCCCCTTTGCGGAGGTTGCCGCCGGCGCCCTGGACGTCCCGGATGAGCGACTGCCGGAGGAGGCCGAATTCGATGCGATGGTACGGAAGGCCAAGGCCGTCTTCTACACCGGCGGCAACAGCGCCAGGCTGCTGTGGGAGTCGGCGCGTGCAGCCGATGTGGTCGGCATCAGCGTGGCGCCGGTGGACGACAGCGGCGGCAACTACGCGAAATGGATCAGGCGCTTCCTCCCCGCGCTGTTGGATTCAGTCTATCGGCGCGTCTTGGCGGCCTTGATCGGAGACTACGCCAATCAGCGTGCAATGGCGGCGCCAGGGCTCACCCGCCAGGTGATGGCCGATCGGATCCCGAAGAAGGCAGAGTGGGGGCCGGGCGATGGGGTGCGGGATCTCATGCTGGCGGAGACCCGGACGGCCTTTGACGCCTTCAAGAAACAATACCCGGAGGCGAACCTCGCGGCGCCCGAGGCGAATCCCCAGCTCACCCGTTCCATGATCTGGTCGCTGGCGACGGTGATCAGCGCAGGGCGGCGGCTGGCCAGGGCGATCGGAGAGAATGCGCTTCTGAGCGCCGATGTCCTGCCGAATGGAAGCGGCCAGAACCTCTTGGGTGTGGCGGTCTCAGAGCGCGTGGGATATCTGGATCTTGCGAACCGGAGGGTGAATCTCGGCAAGACCAAGCAGGCGGCGCTCCTGTGGAACCGGGCGCTCGGGCTTGGGCCCCGGGACGGGCTGGTCATTCCGGGCAGCCACGATCTGACCAATGTCTATTTCCTTTACGAAGACAACCTCCTGGAGGACGGCCGCGGGGCGGAACGGATTCTGGACAACCTGGGGAAGGTGCGGTTGGTCCGGATGAACAACGACCCCGAATCGGAGATTCCGCCGAAGGATTTTTTCACCGTGACCAGGAACGACCGGGCGGAGCTTGTCCTGACCGACGCGCTGGGCCGCCCGCTGACGTATGACGCGGGGGAGCGGGCCTATCTGCACCGCGACGCTGCCGGGGAGGTGGCCAACCGTTTCGAGGAGTTCCCAGGCGAGGTGGAACGGGCCGTTCGGGAGCGGCTGGATCAGGTGACTTCCCTGTCCCTCGTCCGGGGGGAGGATTACGCCAGCGAGGTGAACTCCATCTACACCGGGACCCGTATCCTGGCCTGGGTCGCGGAGTATCCGGCTGGAAAGCAAGCCGACGTCAGCGGCGTGGCGCAGGAGATCAGCCAAGCGATCGTGCGGGGCGAATCGGAGGCGGAGCTGCTCGTGTTCGGCCCGGGCTCCGAAGGGTCTTCCGTGGCTCCCCACTTCTGGCGGCGCCAGACCGTGGAGTTCCTGGAGGAGCTGGCGCAGCTTCGCCAGGCCGGCCGGACGCTTCCCGACGGCCAGCCGGTCCCCAGAGCGCTGTTCGTCTTCAACCCCTCCCAGACCAACGACTCGTACGACCTGGGGATCTTAAGGGAGATCCAGCGGTACGAGCTGATCTTTCGCCAGATGCTGGGCAGGCAGGTCCGTTTTGAGGAACTCTTCCCGGAGGTGCTGGTGTTCGACCACTCCCATCCCTGGAATCTGACTCTGAACCGGGAGCTGGCGCGGCAGAAGGCGATGGCGGATCGGCAGAAAGCGGGCCAGCCGCTGGATGATCCGTCGACCCCTGCTGAGCTGGAGAAAGCGGATTATCAGAAGATCCTGGGGCCGTGGCTTCCAGAGCAGAAGCACGGGCTCATCCCGAGGAACCGGGCACCCAAGGTGGCGGACGGCGCGACTCTTCAAGAGCTGAGGAGCCGGTTCGTGAAAGTTCATTTCGCCCCCTATGCCCGCGTCTATCTGGTTGTGGAATCCAGCCGCGGCAGGGTGTCGCGGGATCTCCAGGTGCTGGGCAGCCCCATTCGGACGGCCATGGCGTTGTTCCCGACGCAGCGGGATCTTCTGCTGCCTCGCGCCGTTCGCGAGGAACAGACGGTTTACCGCCAGCAGCACGACGGCGAGGATCCTGCTGCCGCGGATCTGGCGGATTTCCTGAATCTGTTCGGCTACCAGACGGACGCGGCGGAGGTCCAGGCGCAGATGCTCCTGCCGGGTGCAACCGCCGCTGGCCTGGAGGAGGTCGGCGGGCCGGCCATCGGGGTCGTTCCGGGAGCGGGCTTGGAGGCCGGCCGTCCGCCGGTTGTGGCGGAGGTCCTGCCGATCACCGGTTCGGTGGAAAGACGGCCAACGCCGGTTGCGCTACCCGCGGCTGCTGCGATTCCCGCGGATGTGCGCAGCGTGCTGGGGGAGCTGGCGAAGGCGCGCGTTCAATCCAACCTGTACGGGATGATCTTCGCCGAGCCGGTGGGATTGGCGGTTGGAGTGGCGGTGCCCGGACAGGATGAGGCCGGCCGGCCGCTTCCGCGCAGGTTCGTGGTGAGCAACGAAAGCCAGGAGCAGACACTCAACGATCTTGGCGTGGATCCGGCCGAGATGGTGCGTGCCTGGGATCCGGCGTATGGGGGGAGCATCGACCGCGCCATCGAGGCGGCCCGAAGCGATCTCGAGTCGCGGGGTGCGATCGTCCTGGATGAAACCGTGATCCGGGGACTCACCCCCACGTTCGCAGGGGAGTTCTTGAGCAGGATCCAGTCCCTCTCGGCCTTGCTGACCCCGCGCGACTACAGCCCCGAGTCCGCCGCCCGGATCGCGGAGTTCATCTATCGCGAGATGGTGTAAACGATGCGGAGGTATTGCGGTATCTTTTATCGCCTGACCGCCTGGATCGCGATCCAGGCAGTCCTGTTTGGACAGCTTCCTGCTGGTTCTGTATCGGCAGATTTGGAGCTGCGTCCGCTTCGCCAGGATTCCCTCCGCATCCAGCAGAGGGGAGATTCTTCCCAGGGGCGCCGGGAGGTCCGCGCCGGCCTGGAGGATCAGGATCCCCTGGATGGGCTGGCGTCGCTGGAGCCTTTTGCCGTGATCATATCGGATATGGATGAAACGGCGACCGTCGACCGAGACTCCCCGATCAGCGATCGGACCGCGGCATTGCTTATCCAATACCTGCGTCTCGGCGGGAAATGGATTTGGCTGTCGTCACGGGATGAGGAGAACATCGCAGAGCGAGGGCGGGTGGAGGAAATACGTGCGGCGGTCGGCGGGGATGCCGCAGACAGGTACCAAGTCTATGGCCGCTCGGGCATAGGGCATCCGGCGGTCCAAATCCTGGTGACGAGGCGCTCCGGATTGTTGAATCCGGAGGCCCTTTTAAGAGCGGCCGCCCAGGTGACCGGCCTTGACCGGCCGACACGGCCACCGTATTCGGGGGTGTCGAGCGGAAATCCAAATCACATCGTCCATGAGTACGGCGATCTGGCGGTCTTCATCCCGAAGGAGAATTCTCCGCCTGGGACCATGGCGGTCTACGCGTATCGTCCACTGTATGAGCGGCTTGTCGGAGAAAAGACCGCCCAGGGGATTTCGTTGAAGGAGGCGGAGAAGCAGGCCAAACGAGAGGTGGATCCGAAGCGGAAGGAGCTTCGACCCCTGCTCCTTGCCTCCGGTCACATCCCCGAAGGGGTTTCGCTGGGTTATGCGGGATCCACCTCGCTCAACGTGGAGGTTTCTGGAAAGGGGGACTTCATTCGCGAGGTCATTCTGAAGGATCCCGCTTACGCAGGGATGCGGATTGTCGCTCTCGATGATGAGGCGCGGCCGGGCTACAGCGGGTATACCGTATTCACCACTGAAGATCCGCGGTTGATCCCCATTGCCGTGGACCGGGAGAAGGCCGATCCGGATCTTCCCTCCCGCGTCGTGCGTTCCGGCCGGCAGAAGGTAGAAGCGGTCAATCGTCTTCTGGAGATCGAGAACGCCAAGCGGCAAGCAGTGGAGAGGTTGGGGAGCTGGTCGGCGGTTCAGGAGGCGATCCGCGCCCGCCCGACGGGCCAGACGCCGGCGGAGGCGCTGCTCGACCTCGGTGAGGCCGGGCAGGAGGAGGGCCGGCTTGGCGACGCGGTCCGCCTTGAGGAAATTCCCGAGCCCGACGTGCTGCTGCCGGCAGGGAATGCGTCGGCGCCGATCCTCATCTCGTTTGACGCGGGGGTGGCGAGCCAGTTCAAGGCGTCCGGCGGCGGGAACAAGCTGCTCTACCCGCTGGGTCCCGACAGGGAGCCGACGGGCTGGATCGCCAAGAAGCAGGCGCTTGCACTGGGTCTGGATCCCGTGGTGATCGTCGGCCCGCCCGAGCGGGAAGGCGACCGGATCCGGCAGGCCTACGATGTGCGTTCTCCTCGGCGACTCACCTACGTGGTGCAGCGGGAGGCGCTGGGGACCGCCCACGCGGCGTACCACGCGGCCCGTGCGATCACCGGCGCGAACCGCCAGAGGCCGGTCTTGCTGGTCTCCGGGGACCAGCCCCTCCTGGGCTACGTCCTGCGCGAGATGCTGGAGCACGTCCGCCGGACGGGGGCGGACCTGCTTGTCTCTGCCTCGGAGTTTGACAATCCCGCCGGGTATGGCCGCGTCGTCACCCGAAAGGGGACGGACCAGGTGGTCGGGATCATCGAGCAGGACGTCGTTGACGCGATGAAGCCGCGTCAGAGGCGCTGGGGGTACGGGCCCCGGCAGCTTGCCGCGATGCGCTACGGCAACGTCTCCCTGTATTACGTCCGCAGCGCCGATCTCCTCTTCGAGCTTCTGGAAGAGATCACCCCCACTCCGCCCAAGAACGAGTACTACGTGACGGATATCGTGGAGCGCGCAGCCCAGCGGGGCCTTCGGGTGGGCCTCTTCAAGGTGGACCCCGCGTACCAGCCGCAGCTCACGACCCTGGCCAACGTGCCCGAGGTGGAGCGGGCCCTGGCGGCCATCCGGGAGTCTTTCGCGGGTATGGAGGATGAGGTTGCGCCGGCGGAGGCCGAGCAGGTGCTGCGGCTCCTCCGGGAGCAGTTTGTAGGCGGGGCGGCGTTCGATCCGGCCGGCACGACGGTCGAGAGGATCTCGCACGGGCGGACGAACACGGTCTATCGGATCACGGGGCCGGGGGGTCAGAGGGTGATCGGCTTCCGGATGTTCGGGATCTGGAGGTTCCCGCAGCTCGACCGCAACCACTTCCGGTTCGAGGCGAAGCAGGAGGCGGCGCTGGCCGCCGGGCTTCTGCCGGAGGGGTGGAAGCGGCTGAGCTTTCTCGATCGCATCGGCGGGCCCTCCAAGTTCACCGTGGACGAGGGGGGCAGCCACTGGCGCTTCATGCCGTTCACGGAGGGTACGGTCATCCAGGCGATTGACGAGATCCCGCAGGAGAGGCGGCTGGCCGCGGTGGAGCGGTTCGGGCGGGTGCTGGTCCAGTTCCGACGGATGCTGGAGACGCAGGTGGAGGGCGAGTTCGAGGACTCCCTCCCGAAATTCCAGGAGACCGCGTACCACCTGGGCCATTACGACCGGGTGCTGGCCGGGGCCCCCGGCGTGGAGCCCTCCTTGAGCGAGCCGGGCAAGCTGGATCCGATCTCGATCAAGACGGACCCGGAGGACAACCGGCTCACGGGCAGGGACGCGCACGGGGATTTCGCCGCGCGCAACGCGGCCTTCCAGGAGAAGGTGGCCAGGTACCGGCAGGTGATCGAGCCGGCGCTCGGCCAGCTCAAGCGGGTGGTGACCCACGGCGACCCGAAGGTGAACAACGTCTTCTGGGAGGTGGACCAATCCGGGGAATGGCAGCCGCTGGCGATGGGGGATCTGGACACGCTCCAGCTCGGCCACGAGACGCTCGATCTGGCCGACGCGCTGCGGGTCCTCTCGTTCCTCGGCGGGGAGGACGCGGATCCGGAGAACCTGGCCATCCTGCGGGATGTGGTGGAGGCGATGACCCGCGGGTGGCTCGACGCGATCGAGGCGACGTACGGGCCGGAGGAGCGCTCGCGCCTGGAGCCGTACACCTACCTGTCCGTAGCGGCGATCTACTTCACCCTGGCGGTCCGGTTCTACGACAGCTTCCTGACGGGCGACTCCTATTTCGGGCGCAACGAGCGGTATGAGAAGACGGTCCCTGATCCGGGCCGATACCTGCGGCTGGCCGAGATCCAGATGGCGCAGGCCGAGGCCTTCATGAGGGAGTTCAAGGACAAACCCGGCATGGCCAGTTTGGCGGCGCTGGTGGGTGCCGGCATGGACGAGATCCGGGCGAAGCGGGCGGGGCGGTTCGAGGTGCGGATCCGCCGGGCCGATCTGCCCGACCTCGAGGACGTTGCCCGGCGGACGGGCGAGGTGCCGCATCACTATCTGCGCTACGAGCTCATCGAACCCGTGAGCGGCGTTCCACTGGTCTCCATGAATTTTGGATTCTCGAGGGATCGGCCCGAGCACCTCATCATCGGGGGTGTGGAGAGGAACTCCCAGCAGGCGGATTGGGTCGATCAGAGTGGCCTGGATTATCAGCTCTTGATCTGGGCGCTCACGCACACCATCCATCCGGAGGTGAAGGCGATCCATCACCGTTATACCGATTATCCGGGGAATCGAGAGTTGGACGGTCGGATCCGATCGTTTGGCCGAGGGATCTTTGAGGGCGGGCAGAAGGAACATTTCGACCTGCCCCAGCGGCTGCTGACGGAGGAGGAGCAGGATGAGAGCGTTTACTACATGCCGACCTACCGTCTGAACCTTCCGCGGGCTACCGGTGCGGCGTGGCGCGCGGGCCAGCTTCCTACGGGAGAGCTCGCCCCCCGTGTGGTCCAGTTCGCTCTGACGGCCCCAATCGAGGCCGGGATGGAGGAGGTCGGCGGGCCGGCGATCGGGGTGGTTCCGGGACTGGGCTTGGAGGCAGGCCGGCCGCCGGTCGTAGCCGAGGTCCTGCCGATCACCGGTTCGGTGGAAAGACTGCCAACGCCGGTTGCGCTGCCCGCGGCTGCTTCGATTCCCGCGGATGTGCGCAGCGTGCTGGGCGAGCTGGCGAAGGCGCGCGTTCAATCCAACCTGTACGGGATGATCTTCGCCGAGCCGGTGGGATTGGCGGTTGGAGTGGCGGTGCCCGGACAGGATGAGGCCGGCCGGCCGCTTCCGCGCAGGTTCGTGGTGAGCAACGAAAGCCAGGAGCAGACACTCAACGATCTTGGCGTGGATCCGGCCGAGATGGTGCGTGCCTGGGATCCGGCGTATGGGGGGAGCATCGACCGCGCCATCGAGGCGGCCCGAAGCGATCTCGAGTCGCGGGGTGCGATCGTCCTGGATGAAACCGTGATCCGGGGACTCACCCCCACGTTCGCAGGGGAGTTCTTGAGCAGGATCCAGTCCCTCTCGGCCTTGCTGACCCCGCGCGACTACAGCCCCGAGTCCGCCGCCAAGACCGCAGAGAAGGTTTACGATCTGTTCGTGTAAGACCATGATTTGCCGTGCCGGCTCCATGAAGTGGGCACGTTTAAGCGCCTGGATAGTTATCCAGGCGCTTCTCTTTGTGCAGATTCTGCCGCCCGGATCGGCGCTGGCGGACACCCTGCGCGCCCAATCCACCGAGGGCCGGGCCCAAGCCGGTTTGGAGGAGCAGTTGATCGGCCAGCCTTCCCGGGGGTTTACGAGCCGGGTGGCTCGCGTTACGGAGGGTGGGGTTCAGGTAGCCCGCCGTTCGGTCGGCAAGCTTCAGGCAACGGTCACGTGGGATCTGCAGGGAGGGACGCTGGGTGAGCCGATCACGCTGGAGAGAGGGGCCGGGCCCTCCGAGGCCGAACAGGTAACCCAACAGGTGGCTCGGGTCATGGAATGGGCGCAGGCGGGGTTGGCTTGGCTGCGCGAGAGGGAGTCGGCAACACCGTGGATTTCCAGGATCCTGAACGAAGCCGGCCCCCAGCCCTTGAATGTGGAGTTCCGCGCCAATCACGGGATGACGGTCGATCTTTTCGAATCGGACCGGACGGTCCGCCTGGACACCACCATCGCCTCCGAGTTCCAGGGCCCCCGGTACTACGCGGCTCGGCCGGCTCTCTACGGAACGGGCCTCTTTCACTCGGCTGCGCTGGCGGCCGGCTATTCGCCGCGGCAAGCGGCGCACTGGACGCTGGCCCTCTATGAGACCCTTCCTCCGGACCAACAGCAGGAGCTCTTGAGGCTGCTCCGCCTGCCGGTCGTGGATCACGGCAACACCTGGGCCCTCTTTTTCGAGGAAGCTTCCAAACCGCCGGTGGACCCTGTCCATGCGCAGCAGGTGAAGGCCGTGGATACCCTGACGCTGGAAGCCCGGGCGGAGCAGGAGACCGAAGAAGCCGAGCGAGCGTCGCTGGCGGCGGTCGTCAACCACCGGGACAAGATGGTCTCGTGGCTGATGGGCCAGCAGATGATCGACCTGCCCTACGACCGGCTGGCGATGCGCGAGGCGATGCGGACCGCTGAGCGGAACGTGGAGGCGGGCCGCGCGCAGGCGTACGAGGCGGTCCGCCGGTTCGATCCTTCCGTGGAACGGGAGAACGCTGAACGAGTCGGCACCCTGGTTCGTGAGGAATGGGTGCCTGACCGTCTGCCGTACCCCACGCTGCTGGCGGGACGGGCCAGCCGCGCCTTCGGCAACCAGGCGTATCTGATGGCCAGTGCGGTCACTGTCGAAACGGGCGAGGAGGTGCGATCGCTGGCACAGGCGCTGGAGACCCAGAGCAGGGCAGAGCATCTGCTCGGAGAGCTGGAAGCGTTGGAGCGGAGCGCTCCGCCTGCCGCCCGCTCGGAGCTGCGCGGGGCCCGAGACGGCATCGCGGCACGGTTGGTCCATCTGGGCCCCGGGATCGCACGGGTGCGTCTGTTGGCCTCGGGTCAAGCGGCGGCCCTGACGCAGTACAAGGGAGCCCTCCAGCAGGTCCGTGAGAACGTCACCGTCTTCTACCGGGAAGCGTCGGCCACCATTGAACGGGCACGCCAGCGGGCCAGCGAGGCCCCTGGAAAGGGGGTCCGGCGCGTTTTCCCTGGGAAGGAGGTTTCCGTGCCGTTTGAGGAGGCGCAGGTGAAGCTGTCCCGGTTCGCCGGGCAGGGCGGCCGCCTGGTCCAAGCGGTCAACCATCTGGAGAGCGAGATCCTCAAGGCCCCCGCGCAGCCGGCCGCCTACAGCGTTCTTCTGCAGAGGCCTTCGCCGACCGGCTCGATCAATTTCAACGCCAACGAGCTGGCTGAAAAACCGGAGCAAGAGCCGGCCCTGCGGGAACTGGTCCGCCTGGGCGGCCAGAACAGCTACATCAGCCCCACACTCGACTGGGTCGCGGAGGCCACCGACGTCATCGAAGCGGCCCCGCTCTTCATCTACGAACGGACGGTGGAGTTGGAGGATGGGAAAACCGTCACGGTGTTCGAAGTGGATCAGGAGGGACTGGATGAGACCGTGCGGCAAATGGCCGACTACTGGGCGTTGAACATCGACAGGACGATGGACTCCGAGCATCTGGCGCTGGCACGGGAGATCATCGTATCGGCCGATGGGGCTCTTTTGCGCCGGGCAGGGGAGTTGACGGCTGAGGGGATCTCCGCGGAGACGGCGCATCGGCGGATTCTGTACGACGCATTGGAGAGCCGTCCGGAGCTCCTGCGGGAAGTGGGATCGGTGGCGGCGTGGCTCGCCGCAGAGTTCGACCGCAGGATCCAGGAGGTGGAGCGGTACACGGAGCAGGAATGGCGGAAGGGCCGCTTCGTCGAGCGGATGGAATCGCTGCGGGGTCTCGTGGTGGCGGGCCAGAAGCCGGCGGGCCTCATCCGCCAGGCCCAGGGTGCCGCGGACCGTCTGAAGGCGGAGGTCGACCGGCTCACCCCGCTCGCGTTGAGGCGGAGGCGGCCGATGCCGGCCTTCCATCTGCTGACCACCGAGGCCCCCGGCCTGGTGCAGGGATTCTTCCAGGCGGTCCTGGAGGAAGAGATGGCGCTGCGCAACGTCGTCCGGGCGAGGGGGCTGGAAAAAGAGGTGGGCGAGCGGATCGGCCGGTACGAACAGAGGATCGCCGATTTAGGGCAGACCGTCATTCGGGAATTTGGCTACGGGCCGATTGTGGAACAGAACATGCTGGCCCTCCCGGCGGAGGTTCAGGGCGAGGAACGGCAGCAGAGGGCCGTCCAGCGGACGATCGCCGATCATCTGCGGCTCCAGCAGGAGTTGGCGCGACTGGCGGTGCTGGCGGAGTTTGCCGAGGCCGGAGGCAGACCGTTTGATCGAGCCCATCCGGATCCCGAGGCCGTGGATCGGCTGATCGCGGATCAACGAGGGGCGCTGGAACCTCAGGCGGCCCGCCAGGTCTGGCAGCGGAATCGGCTGGACCCGGATCTGGCCGGCAGGGTGAACGCGCTGGATCCCACGCAGACCAGCCCCGCGGCCATCGCGCAGGCAATCCGGGAGATTCCCATTTACGCGGAGGAGCTGGAGAGCACCATCCGCTGGCAGGCGCGCCAGCAGGTGCTGGAGCAGCTTTCCCAAGAGCACCCGGAGCTGCATCTGCAGGAGCGGGCGGGCCGTTGGTACCGCGACCATTCGGCGCTTGCGCAGACGACGGCGCGGCGCGAGGCGATCCATGCCCACGGCCACCAGGCCCTGCTCATGGACCCGCGCTACGCCTACTCCAACGGCGCCCTGAAGGAAACGCCCGAGGGCCATCTGCGGCCCACCGGCGCTCGGAAGCGATACCACCTGGTGTACGGGCCCAGCCGTGTCAACCTGGGCGCCGGCGAGCGGGATTCGGTGGAAGTCTGGCCGCAGTGGGTAGGGGTCACCGATCCGCTGGCGGCAAGCCATGCGCTGGCCTTTTATCAGCGGATCAATTTCAACCCGGAGGTCCGCACCATCCTGGAAGCCGAGAACCTGAAGGTTTCCGAGAACCAATGGACCGCCATGGTCCGGGCCGTCCGCAACGCCGAGGCGTATTTCGTCGGCCGGCTGGGGGTGGGAGACATCGAGGATCTGGCGCACCAGTTCAACCGGCGCGGCGGCCTGCCGGGCGCCTGGCTCAAAGACGGCGAGACGTACGCGGCTGGCCCCACCACCGGCTACTGCATCCCCAAGGACCTGCTGTTCAAGCTGTTTGTGTCCACCGCGCAGGACAGCCGGAAGATGGGCCAGATCGGGATCCCGGAACATCTGCATGCCGGCGTTTTGCAGATGGTTTCGGAGCTGCTTGCGGCGCAGGACCGGTTTGACACGGTCACCGAGTGGGAGGCCTGGGCCGCCCAGGAGATGCTCTCCCCGGAGTCTCTGGAGAAGCGCTTTTCGCCGGCCGAGGCGAAGGAGTTGAGCTCGCTGTTCAGCCAGTACGTTTCCGTGACCGGCGGCGCGATGGTCTTCCATCTGACGCGCCTGCTCCAGATCCTGCAGATGGTTGGAATCCCCAGCCCGATGCTCGTTCCAGGGAAGGACCTGCACGCTGCGCTCTGGGCGCAGTGGGCCGACCTGAAACTCACCCTGCCGGCCGAGCAGGTGAACCGATCGCTGGTCTTCCCGATGACGCGGGAGATTCCCGATGGGGTCGCGGAATCCCGGCAGCGGAATCCCGGCGTCCGCATCGCTGGGCCCGGCAGGGAATGGGTTCATTTCTTCGGCACCTACAAAGGCGACGACAGGGAGCCCCCGCCGCCGGATGTCCGGTATTCCTGGATCATGCGTTCCTTCATGATCCTATCCGGCTACGGCAGGGAGGTGGCGCTGTCGCTGGACGAGGACGGGCAGATCCTCGCCCGCTTGAGCTGGGACGGTTTTCAGCCGGATTCCAATGACCCCGAAGACCAAAAGGTGGTTCGGTTCCTCGCGCAGAGAATGGCCGGCAAGGACCGGTTTGGTCCGGAGGAGGCGGCGCTGGTCGGGAAGCTCAAGGCAGATTTCCCGGCGCACACGACCGTCGGCCACATCACGATCACGGTGGTTCCGGGCGTTTCGGCCGATGACCTGCTGGGCTTCAGTAAGGAAACCCAGACCCTCCTGGGCAGCCGGGCCGCAGAGGTTCGGGAACTGATTCAATCCCAAGGGATCAACGCAGCCCAAATCGCCGCCAACGCCCAGTCGGGCCGGCTCTTCCCGCAGGAGTGGGTCCCGCTGTCTGATTTGTCGCCCGCGGAGCAGGCGGCGCTCTACCAGGCGGTGGGAGGCGGAGTCCATCCCCTGGTTCTGCAGACGCGCGGACCGGGGACCGATTTCAAGAGGGATCTTCAGGGACAGGATGTGGCCGTTTTCTCGGTCACGCATCCGGAGATCGTCGTGATGGATCCGTCGGAGCTGAGGGACCTCATGCAGCTGGGCCGGCCGGGCGGTTTGCAGAGCGCGCTGGTGGCGATCGACGTCGTTGCCCAGGGGCGCCACCGCGTTTGGTTCGACCGCGACGTGATGCTCTGGTACGCAGCGGCGCGGGGGATCGATTCGGAGGGCAGGCCGATTGAGCGCTGGAGCGACCGCGACGCCAAGGGCCGAAGATCGGTCTACAAGGCGTTCGGTTTCGGGGAAGAGACGTACCGGCCTCTCTTGGGGACCGATCTCCGCCAGGAGGTGAGGCGGCAGGAGCTCAGGGCCGCCGAGCTGTTCGAAGCCCTGCGCGCCGTGGCCGACTCCGATGAGGCGGGAGGGGGCGCCGCGGTCGAGCGGTTCCAGCAGACATTCTCAAGAGAGCTTCCCGCGGAACGACTGAGGATCGAGGCCCAGCTGGCGGTCCAGTACGAGCAGGCGATGCTTTCCTTCCGCCGGAACAGGCCGCGCGACCGGTTGATCCGCGAGTCGCTGGTGGCGCTGGCTTCGGGCAAGCCGGCCACTCGGATGGACGCGGTGGACTGGCTGGCGGTCGGCGGGATCTTTCTGGTGAACGGTGCCCCCGAGTCCCATCAGGGAGAGGTTCTTTCCGTGCTCGACCGGGCCCGGCAAAAGATGGCCCCGGCCGCCGGCATGGAGGAGGCGGCGCGTGTCGGGCAGTTGATCCGTCCCCGCCTGGTCCCCTCCTCGCTGGAGAGGACCGAGCGCAAGGGGGAGATGTTCTCCGTCAAGGCGGGGGAAACCCTCGCCGAGAGGGCGGTGGCGCGCCGGAAAGGGCTCGCCCTCCAGGCGGCCCGGCAGGCCGCGCTGAAGGCGCGCGAAGAGGGATTCCGATCGATCGGAGCGGTGACCTCGCTGGGGGCGATTCCGGCGGCGCTCATGCAGGCCCGGCAGGCCGTGGACGGAATGTCGGACCAGCTGGAGTCGGGCGCCGGGATCCCGGCCCAGATGCATTACAAGAGCGGGCAGGTGATGGGTGCGGCGGCGGCGGTCTTCAAGCGGTTAAACGAAGCGCTCATTCCCGATGCGGATGAACGAAAACAGGTGAACGCTAAGATCCAAACGCTGTCGCGCGGCCGGGAACTGGATGCCGGGGCCTGGAGCGCTTTCGGGGGCACCTACGAGGATCCCGGCATTCTGGCCCGCCTCTTTGAGCTGGCCGGACCGGAGCGCCGTCCGCTCGTGGCCGCCGCAATGGAACTGCTCTACTTAAGTCTGCTGATGGACAAGAGCGCCGAGTTTTCCGGGCTGGCCGCCACGGATGTCGATGAGAAGCAGCTGTGGCGCGCGCTGGCGGTCTATTACGCCGAGACGATCGACGACCACTACCACGAGTACAACCCCTGGGCGTTTGACCCCAAGCGGGGCGCGGCCTTCGTGGATTACTACAATGAGCTGGGAATCCTCCGGCCAGAGCGCCGGGAGGAGCTGTACGGCCTGTCCTGGACGCACCACCGCACCGCGTACCGGTACATTCGGGCTCTCGTGCGGGCCAAGACGAGCTACGGGAAACTCTTCCCGGAAGAGCGGGCGGCTCTCCTCGGGCAGGTGAGGCTCGCCGGAGCTCCCGAGCAGGATGAATTGGAAGTCCAGGCGATCGGGGCGGGGGCGCCGGGACGGCAGGAGCGTCTCTGGCGGGCGTACAACCAGTATCGGGAGATCGCCTTCCTCCATAACGACGGATTTGCCACCCCGGCCGTCTTCGATCGGCTCGACCCGCATGATCCCGCGGTCCTCGACGCGGGCCGTCGACTGAACTTCGCGTTCGTGGCCCCCGTGGGGCGGACCCATTACTCGCGGGCTCTGCTGTCCGCTGGGCTGCTGGGTGCCAACCTGTTCATCACGCGCGACGCCGCTGTCCATCCCGTGCCCGGATCGAAGGGGCCGGTGGCCACCCTCTCCGACGCCCATTTCTGGATGACCGAAGCGCAGTACCGCGAGGCATTGATCCGTTTCCGCGGGATGAGCCGGGCGGAGGCGGACCAGCAGATCGGGCGGGATCGAAAAGCAGGACGCCTCACCCCGCACGGCATCCGGGTCGCGGCGCGCTTTACGAAGCCGGTGGTCATCGCCTCGGGAGTGGTCATGCATCATCACTCGCTCGAGCCGGAGTGGATCGCCGCCGGCTACCCGGCGACAGACAAGGAACCGATGCTCTATGCGGTGACGTACGACAAGTCCCTTTATCCCGACATCTACAATCCGGCCGATCGGACCGGAGTCCACCTGCCGCCGGAAATCGACTGGCTTGCGAAGAACACACAGGGAAGGCCGGAGCCGGAGGTCAAGGCCGGGATCGCGGCCTTTCTGGAGCCGTTCGCGCGGGAGCATGGCGTGATTGTCGTCAAGGGGGCGGCGGAATCGGGTGCGCGCAATTTCAAGCGGTTCGATCTCATCGATTCCAAAGGGTGGAATGGTCAGCAGTTTCAAGAGGCGGTCGATTTCATCTACCACGTCTCCAGGGGGCAGAACGTTACCATCCAGCGGGCGATCCTCGTGACCCCCATCGCTTGGATGGATCCGGCTGCCGTTGGGGCATTCGTGGAGCGGCAGATCCGGGACTGGGGGGTTGCGGTGCAGCTGAACCGCTATCCGAAGGACTGGGTCTACGGAACCCAGCGGATCATCCTCTCCGCTGGGATGCCGAAGGATCTCAACCGCCTGGATGACCCGGCCAACTGGGACGTCTCCCACCCGATCAGTCTGAGCAGTCTCCAGGTGGCCACCAACGTGGGGAGGCAGGGGACGTTGGAGCTGCTGTCCGACGGTTTGGTCCGGCCGGAATTCCGGGGTCGGTTCATTGGGGAACTTCAGGAAGCCGGCCGCCGGACGATGGCGGCGATGGCGCGCTATGGGAAGAGATACTGGCATGAGGTCTATGCGCCGGCCTACCGCGCGCAGCACGGGGAAGAGCCGAGGGAATTCGACGCCGCCGGAGTGCCGTACTGGTGGCCGCGGTATCTGATGCTCGATTACCTGGCCGAGCCGGTGTTCGGTCGCAACGGCCAGGAGGTGTCCGGCGCCCGCGTGGTGGACGTGATCCCAGGCGATCCGGCCCGGTCCGTGCCAGCCCGTTTTGAGGTGCAGGAGACGTCTGGCGCGCGGTTTGAGGCAGAGATCCTTGGATTCAAACACTGGCTGCTGGAGCCCAACGTCGGAATCGGACTCTGGCCGAACCTCTGGCGCCGGGAAGAGACCCATGAAAAAGCCCGCGCGAAGGCGGAGGAGCGGCCCCTGGACTGGAGAAACGTCGGCGTCCAGGATCGGATCGTCCTTGGCCATTACCTGGAGGCCGGAGCCGCCTTCTTGGATGCGAAATTCGGGCCGGGCCATTTCGGGCCCGGCGGCGGCCCAACGGATGGAGGCGGCTTCGGCCCAGCCCCAGCAGGACCTGCGGCGCCCTCCGCTCCAGCGGCGGCGGAGCCGTTTGGGCAGGCCATTGGCGATCTTGAGCTTGAGCAGGGGATTCACGATTTTGGGCCCAACCAGGCCGCCATCCTCCTGGCGGAGGCGGCGCTGGCAGCGCTGGGCGGCCGCGAAGCACTGAGCGATCAGGACCCGCAGGCGATCCTGAACCAGGCCGACCAGTGGCTGGCGCGGCCACAGATCGCCGAGGAATATCCGCGACCCGAGGACAACTACACCGTGCCACCCGAGCAGGCGGCGCGGTGGTTGGCCGATCCTGCGTATCGTTCCCGCGTGGCGGAGCTGGTCGTCGACCGGGTTCTCAGCGAACCGCTGGCGCCGATTGTGGAGGTGGCACCCGAACCGTTGTCTCCGGCCGAGTTGAGCCGTCTTCTGCCTCACGAGGCCACGCTGGCGGTCGTGACCGGAAAGCGGGCGCTCATGAACCACCATGTTTATCCGTTTGAAGCGGGTAAGGGCGGACGGCCCGTCAACGTGATCGGTGTGCACCAGGAGTGGCTGACAGCCGGCGGAGAGGCCACACGCCTCATGGTTTACAACCCGGAGACCGGTCGCACTGTGGAAACGGCCCTGACCCAGCCGCTTCGCTTCACACAAGCGGTCATCCTGGAGCTGCCTGCCACCAACGAAGTTCAGCGCCACCGGGAGCTGTCCGGGGCGCTGGAGAGTTCCGGGGTCCGCGTGGTCAATCGCTCCGGGGAAGCGGCCGACCGGGCCGACGACAAGGCCCAGCTTCGCCAGAGCACCATTCAGGGGGTTGCTTCCATTCCAACCGCTCAGGGGGTTTCCGTTCCAACCGGTGAGGTCGTTGCCCGGACCACCGCGGCGGATCGGCAGTCCGCGGTTCTGGCCACCGTCGCCCAGGAAAGCCGTTCCAGCGGTCTGGTGATCCAGCCTCGGTTTGGGACCACCGAAGGAGAAGGGGTGGCCTGGTTTGCCCCGGAGGACCGAGAGGGACAGGCGCGCCATCTCCAGTCCATTCTGGAGCGGCAGGATGCGCTGGTCAGCGTTTACCGGGGCAACGTCACTTACTCGCCGGATGACACGGAGGATGAGAAGCGGCCGGTGGTCTTCCGGTTCAACGTCGCGGCTGGCCAGGCGGCCTCGGCCTCGGCGGTCATCGGCCCGCCCAACGGGAAAATCGCCTCGCTGGGGCAGGACGGGGAATCCGAACCGCTGTATGCCGTGTTGAACGGCCTGCGCGGGCCCGACGGCCATCCGGTTCTGGTCACGGATCAGGACTGGGCCGCGGCCGAGCGGATGGCAGTCGATGTGGCCTCGACCCTGGGGCTGCCTCTGGCGGGCGTGGACATCGTCTTTGAGACGGATGCGGCCGGCCGGCTGCGTCCGGTGGTTCTGGAGGCGAATGTGCGCCCGGGCACGCTGATCCTCGGGGAGAAAGCGACGTTCTCCGGCGGCCAGCCGGCCGCCAGCGATCCCGCGCCCCCCGTGGGGGATCCATTCTGGGACGCCCTGCGCATCCCGCGCACTTCCCGGGCCCCTGCTGCCGAGACGGCGGAACTCAGAACCCTGCGGGAGTGGGAGGGGATTCTGGCCAACGCCCAGACCAACGGTTTTATGGAGCGGCTGCGCGGGCGCTATGGAGATGATCCGGTGGTCTTGCAGGAGCGGTTGGAGGCGTACAGGCAAACGATCGCAGGCGCGCTGGCGAACGGCTTTGATCCTGACGGACCGGTGGCCATGGTGGCTTCGGTGGGCCGGGACCGGGTCTTCATGGGGCACCCGGATTTTCCCGGCTTGGGTGCTCCCTCTGTGAACGCGGCGACTCGGGAGGAGATCCTGGCCGTGGTGCAGGCCACCGAAGACGGACAGCTTCATTTGGCCAACAGCGATGCGCGCTACGGCAGCGCGATCTTACCGGTCGGAGAGATCGCCGCCGTCTCCGAACGGCCGGAGGCGTATGGGACCAAGGTCTGGGAGCCTGTAATCTGGACCAGCTATCTTCAGGGGAGCCTGGCCTTCATCCTTTCCGACCGCTATGCGGCGGCTTCGCGGGTGCGCGAGAGGCTGGGTCTTGGCTCTGGAAAGCCTCGGGGAGCCCGTTTCTACGTTGCCAGCGTGGGGGAGTTGAAACTTCCAGACAGCGGTGGGATGAGCTCTTCCTCCGCTTTGACCGGGGCGTTTTCCGTCGGCATCAACGCTCTTTTTGGCATGGGCTTGACCCTGGAGCAGCTGGCTGAAGTGGATTTCGGCGAATACTATGTGGGCAAGACCGCGGGCGCGGCCGACAAGACGGCACAGCTGTATGCGCAGAGGGACCAGGTGGTGGTGGTCGGCTCTCTGCCGGAGCGGTTCCTGGGCACCGTGGGTTTTCCGCAGGGGTTGGCGGTTTTGATGGCGGAAGGCCCCCCCCGCCTGGTGACTCCGGAAGGACGTGCCTTTCTGATCGACCGGGAGGGATTCTCCCCTGAAATGGCGGACCGAGTGGTGGCTTGGGCGAATCTCACCGCCAAGAGGCGATTCGGTTCGGCCGCGTTCAAGGGGGCAGTCCAGCGATTGCGGGAGCATCTGGGAGAGCCCGCGCTTCGGGAGCAGGCCGGAGTCACTCCCTCCGAGGCGGAGGCGGTTGAGCGAGCTTTGATGAAGGAGCCCAAAGGACATCCGTTCGGACTGCTCAGGGAGCTGGCTGCAGGCGGAGCCATCGAAGAGGAGCTGCCAGACTTGGCGGGGTGGGGAAATCGGCACCGCCGGTACGATTTGATTTACCGACTCCTCAAGCTGATCCCGCTCCGGCTGCAGACCGATGGGGTTGATTTGGATCTGCGGAAGGCCGCTTTGTACGGAGTCTCTGAGGCGGAACGCGGGGCGGCTTATCTGCGGGAGCTGGATTTGGCCGTGGCCGCGCAGCGCCGGGGGGATTTGCGGACGATGCAGCTCCACATCACCCGGGTTCTGGAGCTGGTGCGATGGGCGCAGGATGGCGACCGGGCGGTGGACGATTTCCGGCAATGGATTACGCAGCCGGGGGCGCCGGAAGAGGGTCGGTTTGCCAAGACAGCGTGGGCGAGCGACCCGCGCAACGACGTCTCCGACAGCGCGCTGGACGCCGTACGCGCCGCTCTGCCTCAGGCTCCGCCGACGGATGCCGACCAGTGGGTGGACTCCGAGCTGTTCAAGCGGCCAGGCGGTTTCGAGCGCTCCACCGCCGATTTCGATGATTTGGCCACCGAGGCGGACCGGCGCTTCAATCGAAAGATCGCGATGCGGGTGGCCGCGTTCGGCATGCGCGGAACCATGGCCGTGCATGCGGACGCCAGCGATCCCGATGGAGAGGGGGCTCTGCAACAGGCAATGGACTGGCTGCGGAGCATCGGCTGGACGGTCCGGGTTGTCCGACCCGGTGCCCCGACCCAGTTGATTCAGCCCCCCACCGCCGGCATGGAGGAGGGCAGGGTGATCCTGCTTGCGCCGGAGGTGGCGGTCCAGCCGCTCTTTGCGGCCCTGTCGAACGCGCCGGGGGTTTCGGGGCGGGCGGTCAAGGTGATCGCCTTTGCGCGCGGGGAGGGCCAGCGGCGCGAGATCGAGGCCGGCCTCGGGCAGACGACGCTGCGCGGCTTCGAGGTGATCGACATCGAAGAGCCGCCGTATCATGGAAACCTGGGCGAGGCGATCGTGGACCAGCAGGTGAGATTCCTCGACGATGGGCTGGCGGTCCAGCCGGTCTACAGCCTCGATGAGCTGGAGGGCCTGGGCCGGTTCCTCCGGATGCCGGATTCCAGCGCCCGCTCCTGGGCGGAGGGGATCCGCGACCAGGTTCTCGGCCGCCAGCTTTAAATCGGTACCTGGCACCGATCTTCGTTGTAAAATAATCCCCATGCGGCTCCCCAGGCAGTACCTCGCAACAGTCTCGATTCTCGGTCTCGCTCTGCTGGGCTATCCCGCGTGGGCGGCGGAGGAATCATCCGATCTGCCGCCGCATCTGCGCGGACAGGTGATCGTCCGAGTCGACGGGGGAACACCTGCCGAAGAGGTCCGGCAGATCGCCGCCGGCCTGGATGCCTTGGTCGGCCGGCCCCTCAGCTCCTGGGGGCTGTACCTGTTCCGGTTCGACGATGGCATCCCTGTCTCCGAGGTCATTGCCCAACTGGAGAAACATCCCGCCGTCCAGTACGCGGAGGCGGATGTTCGCGTCAGGGCCTACGGGCACGGTGATGAGGAACGGCTGGGGGCGCTGCACGGGGCAGGGAACCGGGTCGTGGTGGCGGTCATTGACACCGGAATGGATCTGAGCCACCCGGCTTTTTCGGGGAGACTCTGGGTCAACGCCGGCGAGGTGCCGAACGACGGGCTGGACAACGACGGCAACGGCTACGTGGACGATGTGCACGGCGCCGACACGTATGAGGCGGACGGCAACCCGACCGGTGGGCCGGGGGACGGCGCGCACGGCACGATGGTCGCGGGCCGGGTCCTGCAGGGGGCGCTGGATGCCGGCGCGGCGATCATGTCCCTGCGGACAGGGCCCGGGCCGTGGCTCTCTCTGTCGGCCATCGTGGCCGCGATTGACTACGCCGTCGCCAACGGAGCCCATGTCATCAACATGAGCTTCGGAAGCCGGTTCTTCTCGCTCGCCATGTACGAAGCGGTCCGGCGCGCGGCGGAGCACGGGGTGCTCCTCGTGGCCGCGGCCGGCAACGAGGGCCGGCGGCTCAACAGCTACCCGGCCGCTCATCCCCAGGTGGTCTCGGTGGCCGCCACGGACAGCTTCGGGCGGAAGACCTGGTGGTCGAACTACGGAAGGACGGTGGATTTTTCCGCTCCGGGTGATCAGGTGCTGACCACAAACTGGGGAGGGGGAACGGCTCGGATGAGCGGGACCTCCTTTTCATCGCCGTTTGTAGCCGGTGTCGCGGCCCGGATCCTGGCGGCGGAGCCGGGCACGGCCCCCTCCGGGGTGATCGAACGCCTGCGCTCGTTTGCCGAGGATATTTACCCCTTGAACCCGTGGTTTCTGCGCGGGCTCCTCGGGCAGGGATGGGTGGATGAGGAGGTCGCCGGCCGCGTGGCGCAGGCCCTGCCGCTGGAGCCGATCTTGCCGCCCGAGGACAGGCCTGAGGATGAGGCCGCCCTCCAGGGGGAGATCTCGAGGAATCAGGAGGAGGTCCGTCGCCTGCAGTCGGACCTGTCAGCCGCCGAGCGGGAGTGGGCCTCGAAGAAGGAACGGCTTGAGCGGGCGGAGCGGGAGCTCTCCGAGGCCGAGGGAGCCGTTCAGCAGGAATGGAGGAAGCTGTCGGATGCCTGGCTCGCCTGGTACCGGGTCTCCTTTGGGAGAGCGAGAGCGTCCGCATCGGAGAGGGAGCGGCTGAGGAGGGAGCTGAACCAGGCGTGGGACCGGCTGTTCGCCGCCTTCGGCGCACGCCGTGACGCGCAGGCCAGGCAGCGGGTGGCGCAGGTCGAGGAGAGGCAGGCGCGGGAGTGGTACAACCGGGTTTCCAGCCGATTGCAATTGGCGAGGGCGATGGGCGAGCAGCTCCAGCGCCGCCTGGCCCGGGCGAAGCGGCCGTCCGCGACGCAGAGCCAGGCCGCTTCGGTCCAGCAGGATGAGCTTCACGCGTTGATCCGCCGGCTCCAGGCGATGCATGAGGCGCTGGGGGCCGGTGCGTCGGTCCCGGTGGACGGATTGGAGGTGCATGAAGGCCCGGATCTGAGAGCGGTCTTGCCTGATGGATCGTGATCTCTTCGGACGGATCCTTCTTGCCGTTTCACTCGCCTCTTTCCTTGCGCCGGATGGCCCGCGGGCCGCGCCGGCCTTTGCGGCGGTGGAGATGCCTGCCGCCTCGTTGC
>CAYJQV010000015.1:0-27594 GCA_964372395.1 uncultured Planctomycetia bacterium
GCTCCGGCGTCCGGCCTCGCTCTCGCCGGACTTCAAGCCCGCCGGCGAACCCTGCCCGCTCGGCCTCCCGACGGTGCACCGCCGGCCCATCCCCTCGCGGGGATTCCGTCCGCAGCCGGGTCGCGGGGCCCCGCGGCGGAGTTGCTCGGCGCGGCACCTCCGCAGGCCGCGCGGCACGGTTTGGTGCGCGGCCGAGGACAGAGCGAGGCGCCTCGCTGGGGCGCCGAGCGTTGCCAAGCCGGGCAACCCGGTGCGGGGCCCCTCGTGCTGGCCTCGGCCAGCCCCCGCCGGCGGCATCTGCTTAAAACCCTCAAGATTCCTTTCCGCGTGGTCCCCAGCCGGCTTTATGAACCGCCTCCCGGAAACCTGGGCGCGGTCATCTACACCCGGAAGCTGGCCCGCACCAAGGCCCAGCTCGTCGCTCGGAAGGCTCCCGGCGCGTGGGTGCTCGCGGCGGATACCGTGGTTGTCAGGAAAGGGGAAATCCTCGGCAAGCCCTCGGGTCTCGCCGAGGCCTGTTCCATGCTGAACCGCCTGCAGGGCACGACGCATGAGGTCGTCACCGCCGTGGCCCTCCTTGCCCCGACCGGCGCTGTCCGCCTCGGGCACGCCCGCAGCCGCGTCACCATGCGACGCCTCACCCCGCAGGAGGTGGTCCGCTTCGCACGCAAGAACCTGGACAAGGCGGGCGCCTACGCGGTGCAGGAGAAGAGGGACCCCGTGGTCGCGAAGGTGCGGGGTTCCTTCACCAACGTCGTCGGCCTGCCGGTGGAGTTGGTTAAGAAGCTTCTAAAATCCCTGCCGAAATAACAGATCGCGCCCAGGCAGCGTGACGCCGGCGCCACTCAGGATCAAATAGACACCGACACCCCCGGGAAGCCGAGGTGCCGATCATCGGATGACCTACGACTGTCTCTTGTTGAGGAGGTCGCGGAGCTCCTTCATGAACTGGTTGAGGTCCTTGAAGGAGCGGTAGACCGACGCGAAGCGGACGTACGCCACCTCGTCGAGCTCGTGGAGCCGCTTCATGACCCTCTCCCCGACCTCCACGGAGGAAACCTCCCGGTCGAACTCCTGGCCGATCTCCCGCTCGACCGCATCCACCAGCGCCTCGATCTTCTCCAGGGGGACGGGGCGCTTCTCGCAGGCCTTGAGGACCCCCGCCAGGATCTTCTTCCGGTCGAACGGCTCGCGACGGCCGTCCCTTTTCACCACCAGCAGGGGAGACTGCTCCAGCCGCTCATAGGTGGTGAAGCGCCGTTGGCACTGCTGGCACTCCCTCCGGCGGCGCACCGCCTGCCCCTCCGAGGCCTCCCTGGAATCGATCACCTTGTCCTGGTTGTGACCGCAGAAGGGGCACTTCATCGCTGCAGCGAGTTCGCCTTCACCCCGCCATCCTCCTCAGCTCGGGGTAGAGGGGAAACTTCTCCACCATCTCCTCCACCTCCTTGCAGGCGCGCGCGATCGTCCCCTCATCGTTCAGGCCGGAGAGGACTACGTCGATGAGAACGGCGATCCGCTGCATCTCGGCCTCCTTCATCCCTCGGGTGGTGACCGCGGGGGTCCCCAGCCGGATGCCGCCGGCGACCGCGGGGGGATTCGGGTCGAATGGAATCGCGTTCTTGTTGACGGCGATGCGGGCCTGATCAAGCGCCGCCGAGGCCTGCTTTCCGGTGACGCCCCGCGCGGTCAGATCCACCAGCATGAGGTGGTTGTCGGTCCCTCCCGAGACGATCCTCCAGCCCCGGTCCGCAAGGCCTGCGGCCAGCGCCCGTGCGTTGCGGACGATCTGCGCCTGGTAGTCCCGGAAGGCCGGGGTCATCGCCTCCTTGAGGGCAACCGCCTTGGCGGCGATCACGTGCATGAGGGGACCGCCCTGCGTCCCGGGAAAGATCTGCGAGTCGACCTTCTTGGCCCATTCCTTCCGGCAAAGGATCATGCCGCCGCGCGGGCCCCGAAGCGTCTTGTGCGTGGTGGTGGTGACAAACTCGGCGTACGGCACCGGGGAGGGATGGATGCCGGCCGCCACCAGCCCCGCGAAATGGGCCATGTCCACCAGGAGGACCGCGCCGACCGAATCGGCGATCGCCCGGAAACGGGCGAAGTCCAGGATCCTCGGATAGGCGGAGTAGCCCGCCAGGATCAGCTTCGGCCGGTGCTCCTCGGCCAGGGCTGCCAGCTCGTCATAGTCGATCCGCTCGTCCTTCTTGCTCACCCCATAGGGGACGACTCGGAACAGCCGGCCCGAGAAGTTCTTCGGATGGCCGTGGGTGAGATGACCGCCGTGGCTGAGGTTCATCATGAGGACCGTGTCCCCCGGCTCCAGCACCGCCAGGTAGGCCGCCATGTTCGCCTGCGAGCCGGAGTGCGGCTGGACGTTGACGTGGTCTGCCCCGAACAGGGCCTTGGCCCGGTCGACCGCCAGCGCCTCCGCCTCATCCACGTACTGGCAGCCTCCGTACCACCGGGCCCCGGGATACCCCTCCGCGTACTTGTTGGTCATCACAGAGCCCATCGCTTCCATCACCGCGACGGAGGTGAAGTTCTCGCTGGCGATGAGCTCCAGGTGCCCGTGCTGGCGCTTCAGCTCCCGCACGATGGAGAGGAAGATCTCAGGATCGGCTTTTCGGAGATGCTCCCACATGGGATCGGTGAACCTCCTTCTCAATCCGGCGAATCTGGCGGAGCCGCCGGGCATGCCGGCCTCCGCCGAAATCGGTGGTCAGCCACGCCGAGAGGATCGCCTGCGCTTTCCGGGCCGGCATCCGCTCGGCTCCCAGCACGAGCACGTTGCAGTCGTTGTGCTCGCGCGCGTGCCGCGCCACGGCGGCCGTTCCGCAGACCGCGGCCCGAACGCCGGGGAAGCGATTGGCGACCATGGCCATCCCGGCCCCGCTCTTGCACAGGAGAAGCCCGCGCAGCGCGCGCCGCCGGCTGACCGCCGAGGCCACCCTGGCCCCGATCAGCGGGTAGTCGCAGGAGTCCGGGGAATGGGTCCCCACATCCGTGACCGCGTGGCCCAGGGA
Source organism: uncultured Planctomycetia bacterium (assembly GCA_964372395.1). Lineage (GTDB taxonomy): Bacteria > Omnitrophota > Gorgyraeia > 1-14-0-20-64-10 > 1-14-0-20-64-10 > CAYFHV01. Next base: position 3,027 of record CAYJQV010000015.1, read on the forward strand.
CCGGAGCCGTCGGACGAGCGGACCCTTGAGGCGGAACCCCCCGTGGTCTGTTCCGACCGCGATCCTCATCCCGCCAGTCCGCTCTCGCATCGACTCACCCAGCCCGCGCCCGCTCATTCAGCCCCCGCCGGCTGAATTCCGCCCCACGCCCCAGGGACGGGAGGCGGGGTGAACAGGCTTCTCGCAGGCCGAGCGGCCAGGGTGTCCCGAGCCGCGCGAGGGACGAGCGAGGCCGAGAGAGAGGCCGGCCGCCTCGGCGGGGCGGCCGAGCCGTCCTGTGAACCCCGCCTCCCGGACCTTCGGCCGGAGGAATCGGTTGGCCCGCGCCCGCGCCCGCTCACCGCTTCTCCTCCAGCCAGCCCATGACCCGCTGCACCCCTTCCCGGATCGTCTCCACGCAACTCTCGTACACCTCCACCGGCCGGCCGATCGGGTCCGGGATGTCGGGGTCGTGCGGAGGATGCGGGGCGTTGAACTCCTTGAGGAGGAAAAGCTTGCCGCGGGACGCCTCGTCCATCCCCTCGACGAGATCCCGGTGGAACTGCTCCATGCAGAAGATCGCATCGGCGTGCTGCACGAGCTCCGGCGTGAGCTGCTGACCGGCGTGGCGGCTCACATCGACTCCCCTGGCCTTCATGACCTGGATCGTCTCCGGGGTGGGGGGTATCCCGTTCAGGGCGCTGGTCCCTGCGGACAGGACCTGCACGTCGTTGCGGCCCCGCTCCTTCAGGAGCTGCTTGAGCAGGCCCTCCGCCATCACCGACCGGCAGCTGTTCCCGGTGCAGACGAAAAGGAGCTTCATGCGGCGGCCAAGCCGGGAGGCAAACCACTCCCGTCGGTCAGAGCCCGCATCGCCTCACCGCCTCCTCGATCTCCTCCGCCGCCGCCCCGCGCCGGAGCATCCTCGGTTTATCGCCGGAAAGATCCAGGACCGTTGACTCCTTCCCAAGCGGTGTGGGGCCCGCGTCGAGCACCAGGTCAATCCGGTCCTCGAGATCCCTCAGCACCTCCTGCGCGGTCCGGGGAGCCGGATGCCCGCTCAGGTTCGCGGAGGGCGCCACGACCGGAACCGCAGCGGCCTTGAGCAGGGCGAGCGCCACCGGATGCCGGGGCATGCGGAATCCCAGCGTTGACCCGTCCGCCCTCCGGAAAACCAGGGTGAGGGGACCCGGCCAGAAACGCGCCATCAGTCTCCTGCCGATCTCAGGGATCTCCGCCGGGTAGCGCTCCAGATCGGTGAGCTCCGCCACGTGCAGGGTGACCTGCTTCTCGAACGGCCGCTGCTTGACCTGGTACAGCTCCTGGATCGTCTGCGGATCCTCCAGATTGGCGCCGAGCCCATACACCGTCTCCGTCGGAAACGCCACCAATCCACCGCGCCGGAGCACCGCCGCCGCCTCGCGGATGAGCTGAGGATCCGGCTCGTGCGGGTCCACCTTCAGAACCCTGGTCCGCATCGCTGCACCCTTCACCCCGCACCCTTCACCATCTTCATCGCCCGCGCGCCGATGTCCCGCCGGAACTGCCTGCCCTCAAAATGGACGAGCTCCACCGCCTCGTATGCCCGCGCCAGCGCCTCCTCCAGCGTCGGCCCCATCCCCACCGCATTGAGGACCCTGCCCCCGCTGGTGAAGAGCCGTCCCTTCTCCCGCCTTGTCCCCGCGTGGAAGAGGAGGGCATCCGGCACCTCCGCCGCCCGCTCCAGCCCGGTGATCTCCCGGCCGAGATCGTACCGCGTCGGATAGCCCCCTGAGGCGAGAACCACGCAGGCGCAGGATCTCGGATCCCACGCCAGCGGGACCCGGTCCAGCTTCCCCTCCAGGCAGCCGAGCATGAGCTCCACCAGGTCGCTCTTCAGGCGCGGCAGCAGCGCCTGACTCTCCGGATCGCCGAACCGGACGTTGAACTCCAGCACCTTGGGGCCGGCTCCGGTGAGCATGAGCCCCGCGTAGAGAACGCCGCGGAACGGGATGCCCTGTTCTGCCATCGCCCGCACCACCGGATCGAAGATTCGACGCCGGATTCCCTCCATCTGCCGGGCGCCCACCGCCGGAACCGGCGAATATGCCCCCATCCCGCCCGTGTTCGGGCCCTGATCGTGGTCAAAGGCACGCTTGTGATCCTGGGACGGCTCCAGGAGCGCCAGATGCTGTCCGTCCACCAGGGCGAGCACCGAGGCCTCCTCTCCTTCGAGATACTCCTCGATCACCACCTGGGCCCCCGCTTCCCCGAAGATCCGGTCCCTCATGATCTCGTTCACCGCCTGGATCGCCTCTTCCCGCGTCTGCGCGACCACCGCACCCTTTCCCGCCGCCAGGCCGTCGGCCTTGACCACCACCGGCAAGGCCGAGCGCTGCACCGCCCCCAGCGCCTCCTCGACGTCCGCGAAGATCTGGAACTCCGCAGTGGGCACCCCGGTCTGGCGCATGAGCTCCTTGGCGAACGCCTTGGAGCCCTCCAGCCGGGCCGCGGCCTTGCTCGGCCCGAAGATCGGGACCCCGCGCTCCTGGAAGTAATCGACCATCCCGTGAACGAGAGGCCCCTCGGGTCCGACCACCACGAGGTCCACCTTGGAGGAGAGCGCGAAATCGGCCAGCGCGACCGTCTCCTCCGGCTTCAGCGGAAGGCACTCGGCGATCTCGCTGATGCCGGGATTGCCGGGTGCGGCGAAGAGCTTCTTCGTCAATCCGCTCTGGGCCAATTTCCAGACCAGGGCATGCTCCCGGCCCGCACCCCCCACCACGAGGATCCTCATCCCACCACCCCCCTGCCTGGCGATCCCCAGGTCCGGGCCATCCCCATCTCCAGCCCGCGCCTGCCCCGGACGACCTCGCCCACCACCCAGCTGGCCAATCCGCGCCGGCGCAGGATTCCCTGGGCCGATGCCGCCGCCCCTGCGGGCAGAACCAGAACCATCCCGATTCCCATGTTGAAGGTGCGGAACATCTCCCACTCTGTCACACCGGCCGCCTGAATCGTGCGGAAGATCGGCGGCACCGGCCAGCTCCCCTTCCGAAGAATCGCCCGAACACCGCCGGGGAGGATCCGAACCAGCTTCTCACGAAACGACCCCCCCGTGATGTGGGCGATCCCGTGCACCGGAACCTTCCGGCGCAAGAGCTCCAGGACCGGACGGACGTAGATGCGGGTGGGCCGCAGGAGCGCCCGGGCAAACCGCCTCTGGGTCGACGGCGAGAGCGCCTTTTGCACCAGCGTGAATCCGTTGGCGTGCGGGCCGCTGGAGCCAAGACCCAGAAGCCGGTCCCCCGCGCGGATCCGCTCCCCGGTGATGAGACTCCGCGCTCCCACCGCTCCCACCGCAAACCCCGCCAGATCGAAATCCCCCGGCCGATACAGGAGCCCCATCTGAGCCGTCTCTCCGCCCAGGAGGAGGCAGCGGGCTTGCCGGCATCCCGCCACGATCCCGCGGACAATCTCCAGGAGAAGCGCCGGATCCAACCTCCCGGCGGCTATGTAGTCCAGGAAGAAGAGCGGCTCCGCGCCGGTGCAGAGCACGTCGTTGACATTCATCGCCACCAGGTCCACCCCCAGCGGCCGGACCCAGCCGGCCCGCCGGGCCAGGAGCAGCTTCGTCCCCACCCCGTCCGCCGATGCGACGAGGATCGGGTCCTCCGGGAGCAGGCCCTTCAGCCGGAACAGGCCCCCGAATCCGCCGATCCCCTGAACCCATCCCGTCCGCCGCGTGCGCGCGGCCAGCGGCCGCATCGATCGGATGAACCGGCCGGCCAGCCCCACGTCCACACCGGCCCTGCGGTACGTGGCGGCCCGCGGCGTGCCGGCGGCGGGTCGCCCGGTTCCGGCACGCTCGGCGCTCCAGCGAGGCGCCTCGCTCTGTCCTCGGCCGCGCACCCAACCGTGCCGCGCGGCCTGCGGAGGTCCCTCACCGGGCATCCCCGCCGCCGGACACCGCCCCCGGTTTTGAAAGGAGCTCTTCGCCTTCATCGCTCCGGCCGGCGCCTCCGCTTCACTGCGCCTGCACGGGGTGCGCCTCTCCCGCGAACTTCCGCTCCAGGATGTACTTGTCGGCCTCGGACCCGAAGGGCAGCGGGTACTTGCCGGAGTAGCAGGCGGTGCAGTAGCTCTTCTTCGGGCCGCTGACGGCGCTCAGGAGCCCCTCCAGCGAGAGGTAGCCGAGGGAATCCACCTCGAGGAACTTCCGGATCTCCTCGACCGAATGGGTGCAGGCGATCAGCTCCTCCTTCGTCGGGAAATCGATCCCGTAGAAACAGGGGTGCATGATCGGGGGACAGGAGACCCGCATGTGGATCTCCTTCGCGCCGGCGGCCCGGATGCTCTTCAGGCGCGTCCTGCAGGTCGTCCCCCGGACGATCGAGTCGTCCACCACCACCACCCTTTTGCCCCGCAGCACCGGGGAGACCGCGTTGAACTTCACCCGCACCTGGAACTCCCGCGTCTGCTGCCGGGGTTGGATGAAGGTTCGTCCGACGTAGTGGTTGCGCGTCATGCCGAACTCAAAGGGGATGCCGGACTCCAGCGAGAAGCCGAGCGCGGCCGAATTGCCGGAATCCGGCACTGGGATCACCACGTCGGCGTCGGCCGGGTGCTCCCGCGCGAGCTGCCGGCCCAGCCGCTGCCGGACCTGGTGCACCGAATCACCGAAGATGACCGAATCGGGCCGGGCGAAGTAGACATGCTCGAAGATGCAGTGGGAGGGCGCCGCCGTCTTGAACGGGTGCACGCTGCGCAGGCCGTCGCGGTTGACGATCACGGCCTCGCCCGGCTCCACCTCCCGGACCGCCTTCGCACCCAGGATGTCCAGCGCACAGGTCTCCGAGCAGAGGACGGTCGCCTCTCCGAGTGTTCCGATCCAGAGCGGGCGGAAGCCGTTCGGGTCGCGCACGCCGATCAGCTCGTCCTCCCGCAGGATCACCAGCGAGTAGGCGCCCCGCAGCTTCAGCAGGGTGTCGCTCAGCGCCTCCTCGAAATGGGCGTACTCCGGGGCGGCCAGCAGGTGCAGGATCACCTCCGAGTCGATCGTCGTCTGGAAGATGGAGCCGCGCGCCTCCAGCTCGTCCCGCAGGAGCAGGGCGTTGATCAGGTTCCCGTTGTGGGCGATCGCGATGCCGCCCCGGGAATACTCCACCTGCAGGGGCTGCGCGTTTTTGAGAAGAGACGAGCCGGTGGTGGAGTAGCGGGTGTGGCCGATCGCGGCTTGCCCCTTCAACCCGGCCAGGTCCGCCTCGGCGAAGACATCCTCCACCAGGCCCATCCCGATGTGCTTGGTAAGCAGCTTCCCGTCGGAAGCCACGATGCCGGCCGATTCCTCCCCCCGGTGCTGCAGGGCAAACAGCCCCAGGTAGGTCAGCCGCGCGGCATCCGGATGCCGGTAGATGCCGAACAGCCCGCACTGTTCTTTCAGCTCGCCACTCATGCCATAAGCCCTCTGGGGTCAGACCCTCTGGGGTCAGACCCCGGAGGGTCTGACCCCATCAGTGACCCCATCCGTGTTTCGCTGCCCATTCAACACCGTTTCGGAAAACCGCCAGTCCCTGCCCTTCCCCGCTGCGCCCCTCCTTCGCCCAGCGCGGATGCTGGAGGGCGCTCACATGCCGCTCGGGGTGCGGCATGAGCCCCAGGATCCTGCCGGTCGGGTCGCAGAGGCCGGCGATGCTCCCGACCGACCCGTTCGGATTCCACGGGTAGCCGGCCTGCCGGCCCTGCGGGTCGCAGTACTGCAGAACGATCTGCCCGAATCCGAGCAGGTGCTCCAGCGTGGTCTGGTCCTTGGGGACAAACTTCCCCTCCCCGTGGGCCACCGGCAGCTCGAACAGCTCCTCCATCCCCTGCGTCCAGACGCAGACGTTGAATTCCGAGCGAAGCCACACCCACCGGTCCTCGAATTTTCCTGAGTCGTTCCCTGTCAAGGTCGCCTCCGCCGGCTGGCCCGGCTTTCCCCCGGGGAGGATGCCCGCCTTGACCAGCACCTGGAACCCGTTGCAGATCCCGATCACCAGCCTCTCCTTCCGGAGGAAGGAATCCAGCTCCTCCCCCAGCCGGTGCTGCAGCTCCGAGGCCAGGAGCCGTCCCGCGCCCAGATCGTCCCCGTAGGTGAACCCTCCTGGAATCGCCAGGATCTGGTACGCGTCGAGCCGCCTCTTCCGCTCCTTGAGCTCCTCTGCCCACACCAACTCCGGCTCCGCCCCGGCCAGCCCGAAGGCATGCGCCGTCTCGTAGTCGCAGTTTGTCCCCGGCGCCTTCAGCACCGCCACGCGTACTTCAGCCACCGCCAGCCCTCCCTCGCTGGTGCACCGGGACAGCCATCCTCACCATCCCCGGAACGGCCGTTCCCAGGCCTGGCGCAGCTTTTCCAGCTCCGCCTCCACAATCACCTCGCCCTGCGCATCCTGGACCCGAAAGAGCGGCCCCGGCTGGAACTGGCCGATCCGAAAGAGGGGATGACCTGACATCGCCTGCTCAAACGCCGCCGCCTGCTCCTGAGAAACCTCCACAAGGATCCGGCTGGCAGACTCCGAGAAGAGAGCCTCGTCCTCCCTTAAGGGATCGGCGTCCGCTCCCCTGCCGCCACCTGGCACCGTGACCGACGGCAGGCGGATCGTGAGCCCCACCCCTCCCGCAAAGGCCATCTCCGCTGCCGCCACCGCCAGCCCGCCTTCCGAACAGTCGTGCGCGGCCACCGCCAGCCCGCGCCCGATCGCCTGGGAGAGCGCCCTCATCTGCGCCGGTGCGCGGGCCAGGTCCACGCGGGGCACCTGGCCGCCGCTGACACCGAGCAGGCTCAAGTAGGCAGAGCCCCCCAGCTCCTTGCGCGTGGTCCCCACCCTATAGAGGAAGTCACCCGGCCGCTTGGCCTCCATGGAGACGGCCCTGCCCGCATCCTCCATGACCCCGATGCCGGAGATGAGCAGGGTGCCCGGGATCTGGATCGTCTTCTCTCCCACCCGGTACTCGTTGTGCAGACTGTCCTTGCCCGAGATGAAGGGAGTGCCGAACGCCCTGGCCGCATCGGCGCAGCCGAGCGCGGCCCTGACCAGCGAGCCGAGAACCTCGACCCGCGTGGGATCTCCCCAGCAGAAGTTGTCCAGGATCGCCAGCCGGTCCGGGTCGCCGCCCACCGAGACCACCTGGCGGACCACCTCATCCACAGCCAGCGCCGCCATCCAGTACGGATCGAGGTCTCCGTACCGGAAGTTGATCCCGTTGGCCAGGATCACCCCTTTCGCAGAGTCCAGGCGGGGCCGGAAGACGGCGGCATCCGACGGCCCCAGCCCGATCGGCTTGAGCACCGAGCCTCCCTGCACCTCATGGTCGTACTGCCGGACGATCCATTCTTTGCTGCAGGTGTCCCAGCGTCCGAGCAGCCCGAGCAGGACCGCCGTCAAATCCCCTGGCCTTGGGATGACCGGCTCCACCGGGCGCGGGGCGCTCCGGCTGCCGCTGGCGGATGCGGCACCAGGCGCCTCTGCGCTCCACCGGGCCGGCCGCGCCACCTGAGGAACCCCATGGTGCAGGAACTCCATCTTCAGCCGGCCCACCGGCGCACCCCGGAAGAGGAGCTCCAGCTCGCGCGTGTCGGTGAATCGGCCGATCGCGGTGGCCTCCACTCCCCGCTCCCGGAAGAGCTGCAACAGCGGCTCCAGCTTCTCCTCCGGCACCGCCATCACCATCCTCTCCTGCGATTCCGAGATCCAGATTTCGGCAGGGGTGAGCCCCGCGTACTTGAGCGGCACCTTCTCCAGCTCGACCCGTGCCCCGCAATCGGCCCCCATCTCACCAACCGCGCTGGAAAACCCGCCGGCCCCGCAGTCGGTCACCGCGCAGAAGAGATCCCGATCCCGGGCCTCGATGAGCGCGTCCGCCAGCTTCTTCTCGGTGATCGGGTCCCCGATCTGGACGGCAGTCGCAGAAACCACCTCCGATTCCGGCACCAGGGAAATGGAGGAGAAGGTCGCCCCGTGCACCCCGTCCCGGCCGGTCCGGCCGCCGGCCACCACGATCACCATTCCCGGCGAAACCCGCTTCTCCACCTTGCCGACCGGCAGGAGCCCCACGTTGCCGCAGTAGACGAGCGGGTTTCCCACGAACCGCTCGTCGAAGAGGACGGCGCCGTTCACCGTCGGGATTCCCATCTTGTTCCCGTAGTCCCTGACCCCGGCCACGACCCCCTTGATGATCCGCCGGGGATGCAGCACACCGGGCGGGACCGACGCCGGCGGAAGGTCCGGCGGGGCAAAGCAGAAGATGTCGGTCGAGGCGACCGGCTTCGCGCCGCAGCCGGTGCCCAGGATGTCGCGGATCACCCCGCCCACACCGGTGGAGGCCCCGCCGAAGGGCTCCAGGGCCGAGGGGTGGTTGTGCGTCTCCACCTTGAAGCAGAGATGGAACTTCTCGTCGAACTCGATGACCCCGGAGTTGTCCTTGAAGACCGAGACGCACCAGGGTTTCTTCAGCTCCTCGGTCGTGCGCATGATCGTCTCCTGCAGGAGGTTCGAGATCACCCGCTTCTCTGCCCGGCCGGCGGCCTCCTCGGTGTAGACCACGGTTCCCCGCAGGGTCTTATGCTTGCAGTGCTCGGACCAGGTCTGCGCCAGGGTCTCCAGCTCGATGAGCGTCGGCTCCCGCCCCTCCGTCCGGAAGTACGCCTGGATCGCCCGCATCTCCTCCAGATTGAGGGAAAGCTGATGGTCCAGGCTCACCCGCTGGAGCACGGTGTCGCTTGCGGAGCCCAGGTGGACCGTGTCGATCGGCACCGCTGCCGCCGGGATCGGACGCAAGAGCTGTGCCAGCGTCTCCGGCGTCACCACCTCTTGGATGGCGGCGTTGACAAGCAGCTTCTCGCAGATCCGGCTTAAGCCCTCGGAGGAGAGCGGTCCGATCAGCCGATACTCCTTGGCCGTGTGCACCTGCCGGATGCCGCGGATCCCCAGGTCCTCCGCCCCCTTCTTCAAGGAGTCCTCCACCGGATCGCGTACCCCCGACCGGTACGTCACCTCCACGGTGCAGCAGGATCCTTCTGGGGTCAGACCCTGTAGGGTCTGACCCCGTAGGGTCTGACCCCTCTGTGGTACCGCCTCAAACGCGCATTCCTCGGTGATCGGATCGGCCAGGAGCTCCACCGCGATCCGCCGGCGCTCTTCCTCGGACAGCTCCCCGCCGACGTAATAGACCCGCATCACCTCTGCCCTCTCCACCCCGGAAACGCCCAGGTCCGCGATGTCCCCCTTGAGCCGGTCCGCCTCCGCATCGGGGAAGGCGGCGCGCCGCCGGACGGAGAACCGCCAGAATGCCCCGCGCTCCAGCGTCTTATCGGTGATCATGGCCGCTCATCCTCACAGCCCCACCCTCCTGAAGATCGTTCCCAGATGGCGCAGGTGCCGCCTCTCATCGAAGCAGGCCCGCAGATCCGCCGGGCTGAGATGCCGGCGGATCTGGGGATCCTGCTGCAGCCGCGTCAGGAAATCGGCGCCGCCCTTCCAGGCAGCCAGGGCCTGGCGCTGAACGATCCGGTACGCCGCCGGCCGGGCCAGCCCCTTGCGCATGAGGGCCAGCAGGACCGACTCGGAGAAGATGAGGCCGCGGGTGGCGGCAAGGTTCTCGCGCATCCGCTCCGGATAGACCTTGAGCCCCTTCAGGATCCTTGTCATCTCCTGAATCATGAACTCCAAGGCGCAGGTGGCGTCCGGCAGGATCACCCGCTCCGCCGAGGAGTGGGAGATGTCCCTCTCGTGCCAGAGGGCGATGTTCTCCAGGCCGGTAACCGCGTAGCCGCGCAGGAGCCGGCTCATCCCGCTCACCCGCTCGGCCGCCACCGGGTTGCGCTTGTGCGGCATCGCCGAGGAGCCGGTCTGCCCTTCGCCGAACGGCTCCTCCGCCTCCAGCACCTCGGTGCGCTGGAGATGCCGGATCTCGGTCGCCATCCGCTCCAGCACGGCCCCCACGATCGCCAGGCGACAGAGGAACACTGCATAGCCGTCGCGGGGAACGACCTGTGTGGAGATGGGGGCGGGGGTGATCCCGAGCTTTCGGCAGACGTATCGCTCGACAAAGGGATCCAGGTGCGCGAACGTTCCCACCGCCCCGGAGATCTTGCCGACGGCCACCCACGCGCGTGCGTCGCGCAGCATCCGCTCGGCCCGCGTGAGCTCCGCGTAGTGGACCGCCAGCTTCAGCCCCCAGGTGGTCGGCTCCGCGTGGACGCCGTGGGTCCGGCCGATGCAGAGGGTCAGCCGGTGCCTCCGCGCCTGCGCGCGGACCACGCGGCGCAGCTTCGCCAGATCCTCCAGCAGGAGATCGGTCGCCTGTCTGAGCTGCACCGCCGTGGCGGTATCCAGCACGTCGCTGGAGGTGAGCCCCAGGTGCAGGTATTGGGCATCCTTGCCCAGATGGGAGGCCAGCTCTTCCAGGAAGGCAACGACGTCGTGGCGGGTGGATTCTTCCCTTTGGTGGATCCGGGTGAGATTGAGGCGGGCGCGGCGGCGGATCCGGCGAACGGCTGCCGGCGGGATCACCCCGAGTTTAGAAAGGCCCTCGCAGGCAAGAAGCTCCACCTCCAGCATCGTCCGGAAGCGCGCCTCTTGCCCCCAGATGCGGCCCATGCGCGGGGGCGTGTAACGGGGAATCATCCGAACTTCATTATAGCAGAAGAAGCCCCGTTTCGCGGGACTTCTCTGGATGAAAACTTGGAAGAAGTGGCGCCGCGCGCCTCCTACTTCTCCGGCTCGGCTGGTTCCGGCTTCGCTGCCTCCGGCACCCCTGCCTCGAGGGCGTAGAAGATCCGTCCCGGCAAGCGGATCCCGGCGGCGGCCGCCCGCTCCCGGATCGCCCAGTCCAGCGCGCTCAACAGCCGGTTGTGCAGGTCGAGGTCCGGCTCCTCCAGGCGGGCGCGGGTGGAGACCTTCAGGTCAATCTTTCCCTCCTCGTCCTCCAGACACCGCAGCACCCTCTGCCACGGGACGCCGCTGGTGGTGCCGCCCATCCGGAGCTTCTCGGTCAGGCACCGTATGGAGAGCTCTACTTCCCCCTCGTTGAAGGCCCATTCGATGACCGGCCCGCCGGCTCCCCCCTCAAAGGTCAGCGGCTCCGGGGCGCCCCGGTAGATGTCGCGGAAATGCTCGAGGCGGCCGTACCAGACCTGCAGCCGGCCCTGCATCCAGGCCAGCCCAGCCCTTGCGCGGGTTTCGGCGTCCAGGAAGCCGACCGGCTCCCCCTGGGGCGTGACAAAGGTCCCTTTGAGCGAGCCCTCGACCATCGGGGCGGGAACAGCCGATGCAAGCTCGACCCGGGCCGCGATCTTTTCCAGGACGAAGAGCGGCTTCTCGATCTTGCGCTCCACTCCCAGAAGATCGAGGCGCCCGTGCCGGATCCGCAGGCCGAACGGGACAAAAGGCAGCCGCCTCAAGACCGCCTCCCAGTTGACCGGGCCGGCCTGCCCGTCTCCGGCCGGCTCGCCTGTATCCGCCTCCTGCTCCCACGCTGGCCCCATCGGAAGAAACTGCACCCGCGCCAGCAGGGCGTCCCCGTACAGGACATCGAGGATCACGTGCGGGCGCTCCATCTCCAGCTTCACCGGGATCGGGCGCAGGAACAGCCCCCACCACGGGATCCGCAGCAGAATCCTCTCGGCCTGCAGGAGGCGGGGCCGCCTCGGATCCTCCGGATGCGGCACCGTGATCCCCCGCAGCTCGACGCCGATCGGCCAGGCCCACCGGGCCGAATCCGACTGAACAGGAACCGCCAGGCGGGCCAGCCGCCCCCGGATCCAGCCCGGCAGGAACAGGACGCTGGCCAGCCCCAGCAGGAGGGCCAATCCCAGCAGCCCCGCCAGGACCTTCCGAAAGAGCCGGCCCTTCATTCCGCTTCGGGCGTGTCGGCGTAGAAGAACATCTGCCCCGGAACGCGGATCCCGCGAGCGGCGGCCCGCTCCTTCATGTCCAGCTCAACCACGCTGAGGACATAGTCGTGCGGATCAAAGGCCGGATCCCCCAGGGTGCCGCCCACCCGCACCTCCCACTCGTATTTCCGCTCCTCGTCCTCGACCGCGTGCATGATGTCGGCCCAGGAGACCCCGCCCTCCACCTTCCCGTTGAGGTCCAGGTTCTGCACCAGGCATCCCGCGGTGAAGTCCACCTGATCGCCGTTGGTCAGGGTGAACGCCATCCGGAAGTCAGCAATCCCCCCCTCGATGAAGACCGGGCGAGGGGCATAGAGGTAGAGGTTGTAGAAGTCCCCGAGCTGCTCGTGGCGGAACCGCATCCTCCCCTGCATGCTCCGGCTCGCCGGCCTGGCCTCGATCCAGACGTCGAGGAAGCCGATCGGCTTGCCCTCCAGCGTCACGAAGTCGCCTCGGCTGGTCAGCCGGACGATGGGATCGCCGGTGACGGCGGTCAGGCCCAGCGAGAGCTGAACGCGGTCGGCGATGAAGACCGGCTGGCCTTTCCGGATCGCTTCATCAATCACATCCACCCGGCCGTTGGCCGCCTGGATCCCGATCGGCAGGAAGAAGCTGGGCCGCTCGGGCTCGCCCGGCTTCTCCTCCGTCTCCATCTCCTCGAACGGCATGGCGAACCACTCCTGCGAGCGGACCTTCATCCCGCCGGCCAGGTGCGTGACGTTCTCGCCGCTCACCTTCATGTGCGGAGAGTCCAGGGTGATCTGAACCGGGATCGGGCGGACCAGCCCGCCCCACCAGGGGACCCGGAACGTCGCCTTCGGGACCTTGAGGAGAAAATCCAGCTCGCCTGCGGGATCCGCTACCCGAAGGTTCTCGATGGCGACCCCCAGCGGCCAGACAGAGCGGACCGAATCGAACTTCACCCGATCCGCCGCCCTCCTCCGAACGTAGCTCCGCACCGCCCACGGGCCGATGATCTGTCCCGCGGCGAGATACAGACAAAAGAGCCCCGCGAGAATAAGCACGAGCCGCTTGAACAGACGCCGCCCCCAGGTCATGATCTCGCGTTCGCCTTCATGATCTTCTTCTGATCGGGCGAATGAAGTAACCGGAATGGGTCACGTAGACTCCCCACTGCTTCCCCCGCCGGGCATCCACATAGGCGGCGCTGCCGTACACCGCATCCACGCCGGGAAGATGGGCGCCCCAGCGCCGCAGCCACCGCCAGCCCGCCCCCGGCCCGCCGCCCAGGTCATGCACCGAGCGAGGCCGGGTTTGCTCCGTCTGCGCATCGGCGTAGCGTGATTGAAGCCGGGTCAGCTTGTGGCGGCTCTTCAAGCCGAGAAAAACCGCCCACGGGCGCCACTTGAGGATCTCCCCGCCGATCGTCCACTGATCTCCGGACATCGCAAAGCTCTCCGCCCGGTCCGGAATCCCATTCCGGACCGCAGCCACCTCCAGCAGAAAGAGCTCCCGGCTGCCCTGGGGATCCTCCCCGCAGCGGACCACCGCAATCAGCTCCTCCTGTGTGAAAACCCGGTAGGAACGGAGGGTTCCCCAGACGGCGAGCCCGGCCGCGGCCGCGAGGAGGCCGATCCCGATCCACAGCGTACGGAGGCGCATCATCGGGCCGGCCCGCCGGCTAGGTGAAGAGCTTCACCACAGAGGTCACCCCCCACGCGACGAGACCGCAGACCGGGAAGGTGAGGATCCAGGCGGTGACGATGTCACGGCTGACCCCCCAGCGCACGGCCGAGAAGCGCCGTGTGGCTCCAACCCCCATGATGGAGGTGTTGATCGTGTGTGTGGTCGACAGCGGGATCCCGAAGCGGCTCGCCAGCTCGATCGTCATCGCCGCCCCCGTCTCTGCGGCAAACCCCTGCACCGGCTCCAGCTTGGTGAGCTTTAATCCAATCGTCTTGATGATCCGCCAGCCGCCGACCAAGGTGCCGATCCCCATCATCACCGCGCAGAGGAGGATCACCCACAAGGGCACATGGAAGGTCGAGTGCACCCCTCCGAGCAGGAGGACCAGGCAGAAGGCGCCGATGAACTTCTGCCCGTCGTTGGATCCGTGGCTGAAGGCCATGAAGGCGGCGGAAAGGACCTGCCCCCTGCCGAAGATCCGGCGGATCGTGGCCGGCCGGACCCGCGCAAAGAGCCGGTAGATGGATCCCATGATGAGAAGCCCGCCCCCGAAGCCGAGGAAGGTGGAGAAACCCAGCCCGATGAGCACCTTCTTCCAGCCGACCCACAGCAGGGCCTGCGGTCCGGCGGTGGCCAGCGCCGCCCCGGTCAGCCCCGCCACCAGCGCGTGGCTCTCGCTGGTCGGCAGCCCGAAATACCATGCCAGCGTGCTCCAGAAGACGATCCCCACCATGGCCGCCCCGACGGTGGTCACGCTGATCACCTCGGGGTTGACAATCCCCTTGCCGATGGTCGCGGCCACCGCCGTCCCCGACATGGTGCCCAGGATGTTGAAGAGGCTGGCCATCAGGATCGCCTGCCGCGGAGAGAGCACCCGCGTGGAGATGACCGTCGCGATCGAGTTGGGCGCGTCCGTCCAGCCGTTTACAAACTCGGCGGCCAGCACCAACCCCAGCACCAGAACGAAACCCAGCGATAGATCAGGCATTCTTGAGAAAGATCCCCTCAATGACGACCGCCACGTCCTCACACTTGTCCGTGGCTGTCTCCAGGATGTCATACAGATCCCGCCACTTCATGACCTCCAGCGGATCCTCCCGCTTCTCGAAGAGCTCCGCGATCGCCTCCCGGTCAATCTTGTCTCCTTCATTTTCCAGGCGGTTCACCTCAATGCAGTGCACCAGGATGTCGGCGTGGCGGAGGTTCTTCAACCGCGGCAGCATCTGGTGGATTTGCTGAACCTGCTTCATCACGACCTCCGCCAGCGCCCGGAAGGCAGGCGTCGTCTGGCGGATCTTGAAGAGCACCATGTGCTCCGTCGCCCCCTCGATGAAGTCCACCACGTCGTCGAGGGCCGTGGCCAGGCGATGGATGTCCTCGCGGTCGATGGGAGTGATGAAGGTGCTGTTGAGCTTCGCCATGATCTCGTGGGTCACCTGGTCGGCGTCATGCTCCACCCGCTCCAGGCGCTTGGCTTTCTCCGGCAAGTCCTGGGTGCTGTTCGCCACCTCATGAAGCAGGGTGCCGGCCTGCAGCGCCAGCTCACCCAACCGTTCAAACAGCTCGAAGAATTGAACCTCCTTCGGAAACAATCGCAGCATGGCCGTCCTCCCTCCGTTGTCTTCCTATTATCCTCCCAAATACGCCCGCTTGACCGCAGGATCCTGGCGCAGCCGCTCGGCCGGCCCCTCCAGCGCCACGCGGCCGGTCTGGAGGACCGCGGCGGTGTGCGCGACCCGCAGCGCCTGGTACGCGTTCTGCTCGACCAAGAGGACTGAGATCCCGGACTCGTGAATCTGCCGGATCACCTGAAAGAGCTGGGTCACCACCTTCGGGGCCAGTCCCAGCGAGGGCTCGTCCAGGAGGAGCAGCTTCGGCCTCGCCATGAGGCCTCTCCCCAGCGCCAGCATCTGCTGCTCTCCGCCGGAGAGCGTGCCGGCGGGCTGCGCCTGCCGCTGCCGGAGCACCGGGAAGAGTCCCAGCACCCACTCCATGTCCCTGGCCAGGCCCGCCCGGTCCCGGCGCAGGCATCCGCCGATGAGAAGATTCTCCCGCACGGTCAGCCGCGGGAAGAGCCGCCTGCCCTCCGGCACCTGGGTGATGCCGGCCGCCGCCACCCGTTCCGCCGACCAGCCGTGCAGCGACTGCCCTGCAAATCGGATGACGCCGCGGATCGGAGGGACGACCCCGGAGATCGCCATGAGGGTCGTGGTCTTGCCCGCCCCGTTGGCCCCGATCAGGGCGACCAGCTCGCCCCGGCGCACCTCCAGCCGAATCCCCTTGAGCACCTCCACCGGCCCGTACCGCACGTGGAGCTCTTCGACCGACAGCAGGACCTTGGCGGGGTCTGACCCCGCGGGGTCAGACCCCATCAGGTTTTCGCTCCCAGATAGGCCTCGATCACGCGCGGATCCTCCTGGATCGCCTGGGGCGGCCCCTCCGCGATCTTGGCGCCGTAGTCCAGGACCACCACCCAGTCCGACACCGGCATGACTACCTTCATGTCGTGCTCGATGAGAAGGATGGTGATCCCTTCCTTTTTGAGCGTCAGCAGGAATCCCATCAGCTGCCGCTTCTCCTCAGCCGCCAGGCCGGCCGCCGGCTCATCCAGCAGCAAAAGCTCCGGATCCAGGGCCAGCGCCCTCGCCAGCTCGACGCGTCGCTGGAGGCCATGCGAGAGCGCCCCTGAGGGCCGGTGCACCAGCGAGTCCAGCTCCAGCCGCTCGAGAATCCGCATGGCTCGTTCCAGCGCCCACTGATCCTCCTGCCGACGGCGGCGGCTCCAGGGGTACAGCGCCTCCCACCACTCCGCGTGGGTGCGGACGTAGGTGCCGGCCAGAACGTTTTCCAGAACGGTCAGCCCCTTGAACAGCCGGACGTTCTGGAATGTCCGGGCCACCCCGCAGCGGGCCGCCTCGTGCGGAGCGGCCGAAGAGAGGGACGTGACACCGCCGCGGGCCATCAGCCGCACCGCACCCTGCTCCGGCCGGTACACGCCGCTGGCGCAGTTGAACAGCGTGGTCTTGCCTGCACCGTTCGGGCCGATGAGACTGGTGATCGAGCCCCGGCCCACCGTGAAGGTCACCCGATCCAGCGCCACCAGCCCTCCGAATCGCTTGGTGAGATTCTGGATCGCCAGCAGCGGCCCGCTCATCGCTCCTCTCCGAACAGGCCCTGCGGCCGGACCCGCATGAGGAGCACCATGAGAGCCCCGAAGAGCAGCATCCGGTACAGGGAGAACTCCCTCAACAGCTCCGGCGCGGTGCTGAGCACCACGGCCCCGACGACGGCGCCCCGGACCGAGCCCAGGCCGCCCAGGATCACCATGGCCAGGATCATCACCGACAGGATGAAGTCGAAGCTGTCCGGGGTGACCGTTCCCTGCTTGGCTGCAAAGACACAGCCGGCCAGGCCCGCCACCCACCCGCCCAGGCCCAGCGCGAGAAGCTTCAGCTGCGTGGCGTCAATCCCCAGGCACCGGGCCGCCATCTCATCCTCCCGCAGCGCCGCCCAGGCCAGCCCGATCCGGGAGCGGTTGAGGGCGGAACAGCCCCAGGCGGTCGCCGCCGCGAGGATCACCAGGAGAAGGTAGTAGGGCCTCGCATCCACCCCGAAGTTGAACGATCCCATCTGCGGATGCGCGATCCCCATAAGGCCGTTGGGCCCGCCGGTCCACGGCTCCAGGTTGGTTACCACAATCCGCACCATCTCCCCGAACCCCAGCGTCACGATCGCCAGGTAATCTCCCCGCACCCGGATGGCCGGCAGCCCCAGCAATACCCCGGCTGCCGCCGCCACGACCCCGCTCGCCGGAAGGGCGAGCCAGAAGGGCCAGCCGCCCCGCAGATTCAGCAGCGCATACGCATAGGCGCCGATGGCGAAGAAGGCGGCGTAACCCAGGTGGAGCAGGCCGGTGAATCCAACGATGATGTTGAGACCCAGGGCCAGCAGCGCGTAGAGCGCAGCCGTGGCATAGATCTCCACGCGGTATTGATTCGGGTCGAGCGCGGGCAGCAGCACCAGAACCACCGTCATTGCGAGCCCCGCGCCAGCGGGGTGAAGCAATCGGACGTCCCTCTTCATGCCCGCTCCGCCACCCGCTCCCCCAGGAGTCCCCGCGGCCGGACCAGAAGCACCAGGATAAGCACGGCAAAGGCGACCACGTTCTTCCACTGCGAGGAGAGGTAGCCGGCCGCCAATCCCTCCAGGAGCCCGAGCAGAATTCCTCCCAGCATCGCCCCGGGAATGTTCCCGATTCCTCCCAGGACCGCCGCGGTGAATGCCTTCAGCCCCGTGAGGTACCCATCGTGGAAGTTGACCGTCGAATAGTGGACCCCGAAGAGGACCCCACCCACTCCCGCCAGCGCCGAACCGATCGCAAAGGTCGCCGAGATCACGCGGTTCACCGAGATCCCCATGAGTTGCGCGGCCAGCGGATCCTGCGCGGTGGCCCGCATGCTCCGACCAAACCGCGTCCCGTGGACCACCGCCTGCAGACCGGCCATGAGGCCGAGGGAGACCGCGAAGATGATGACCTGCATCGGCGTGACGGTCACCGCCCCCCGCCCCCAGTGCACCACCGGCACCGGAGACGGGACGTACCGATCCTGCGCTCCGAAGCTCAGCATCACCGCGTTCTGGAGAAAGAAGGAGACGCCGATGGCGGTGATGAGCACCGACAGCTTCGGCGCCTGGCGCAGGGGCCGGTAGGCGACCCGCTCAATCGCAATCCCCAGCAGGCAGCAGAAGAGGCCGGCGGCACCCAGCGCCAGGAGGAACCCACTGATCGATCCACCCGACACCAGCGGCTGCCCAAGGATCAGGAAGACCGAGAGCCCCACGTACGCGCCCACCATGAAGACCTCGCCGTGGGCGAAGTTGATGAGCTGGATGACGCCGTAGACCATCGTGTAGCCCAGCGCGATCAGGGCGTAGACCGCCCCGATGGTCAGGCCGTTGAGGACCTGTTGCAGGAAGAGCTCGCCCGTTGTCATCGAATGGGGTCAGACCCTCCTGGGGTCAGACCCCGTCAGTTGGCCACCTGCAGGAACTGGAACTTCCCGTCGCGCACGGTGTAGACCCCGATCGTCCGGACGGTGGTATCCCCCTTCTCGTCGAAGGTGTGGTCGCCGAGGATGCCGCGGTACCGCCGCATCTGTTTCATCGCCTCCAGCGTGGCGCGGCGGTCCTTCCGCCCCGCCCGGCGGATCGCCTCCAGCGCGATGTTCGTGGCCTCATACACATACGAGGAATAGGCGCCCAGATGACCGTACTTCTGCTCGAAGGCGGAGACAAATCCCCGGGCCGCGGGGAGCTGCCGGACATCCCCGCCCAGCGTGGTGAAGTAAATCCCTTCCGCCGCCTGCGGCGTGGCGAGCTGAATGAGGGCCGCCTCGAACAGCCCGTCCCCACCCAGGAAATGACCCGGCACCCCCAGCTTGAGCTTCTGCTGGATGAGGAGCGCCGCCTCCGGGAACATCCCGGCGAAGTAGATGAGGTCCGGCTGCATCCCCTTGATCTTCGTCAGGACCGGCGCAAAGTCCTTCTCCCCCTGCGTGATCCCCTCGTGGCCGAGGAGCTCGATGCCCGGCGTCTGGCGCGCCGCCTTCACGAACTCGTTGGCCAGCCCGCGCCCGTAGGTCGTCATGTCGTCCAGGACGTAGATCCTCTTCGCCCCCAGCCTCTCCGCCGCAAAACGGACTCCGGCAGGCCCCTGGAGATCATCGGTAGCGCAGATCCGGAAGAAGGTGTCGAACCCCTGGCGGGAGATTTCCGGGTTGGAGGAGACGGGGTTCACGTGCAGGAGGCGCGCCTCGTGGTAGACCGCCGAGGCCGGCTTGGTGCAGCTCGAGTTCAGGTGCCCGACGACCGCCACCACGTCCGGGTCGGCCGCCAGCCGCTTGGCCGCGCTGACCGCCTGAGCGGGATTGCGGGCGTCATCCAGCGACACCAGCTCGACCCGGTGGCCGGCGAGGATCGGACCAGCCGCCTGCGCCTGCTCCAGCGCAAGCTCCGCACCCCGCATCATGTCGGCCCCATGCGCCGCCTGATCGCCGGTCAAGGGGGCAACGAACCCGATCTTGATGACCGGCCCGGACCTCCCACAGCCGGCCGTGAGGGAAGAGAGAAGCAGCAACCACAGAAGGGAACAACGGAAACGCATCGCGGCGTCTATGATACCGCAGGCGGGGTTTTAGAGCCAGATGGCGAGCGCGTACTCGCTGCCCGCCTTGTCCTGAATGGTGTCGGTGAGAAGCAGGATGACCACCGGCGGGAGCTCGTGCAGCTCCGCCGTGGTCCAGTAATCCAGCAGAAGAGGATGGAGCGCGAGAACCTGCGCGCGCCCCAGCAGGACCGCACGGGGCGGGTCGGCAGGATAGAGCATGGCCTCTGACAACTTTCGCTGCACCCGATCGGCAAGCGCCTGCCTCGCCCTCGGATCCCTCGGTGTCGAAAAGAGGGCCAGATCCAATCCTCGCCTGGCCTGTGCGTTCCGAAGCTGCCTTGCCGCCTCAGAGACATTGCTCGTCAGCTCGATCCAGGGAAGGTTCTTCAGCGCGGTGGCGGCGGTTTCCGCCTGCAGCTGGCGCATCAGCGCCGCTTGCGCAAAGAGCAACCCGCTTCGGCTGGGAATCCGCGCATCCTTCAACCGGATCAGGACGCCGCCGTAGCGTCGCTCCTCTCCGGCCGCGGAGCGAACCTCTTCGGCGAACCGAAAACTCCCCCCGCGCCTTTCGATCTCGAGCTGAACGCCGGGCAGGTTGATCCATGATCCGACCCTGCGCCTCACCTCGGCAGCGCCCGCCTCCTCCATCCCGGCTTCGAGCCGCTGCGAAATGGCATTCAGCTGCCGGTCTACGATTGAAAGAATTCGCTCGATGTGGATCCCAACGTCCGCCCGCAGGCGAGAGGGATCCAGGCCGGGGATCATGCGTGAACTGACACCCGAGAGGAGCTGCTCTGAGAGGAGTTGCTGTCCCTTCTTTTCCTCCCACCGCATCCTCCGGCGGCTCACAACCACCGCCAGCAGGGCCAATTGAACCTTAAGGAAAAACTCGTACGCCTCCTTCAGATCCCCAGACTCTTCGACCGTCAGCACGGACGCGGCCGAGAGCTGGTCCAGGGCCTCAAACACGTTGGGTGTCTCAACACCCGATACAGCCCTGGCGGCCCAGACAAAGTGTTGGACGAGCCTGAGCACCTCTTTCACATCGATGCCGGTACTCAGACTGACTCTGGCAATCTTTGTGAGCGCATCACGGGTCTCTGAAATGAGCTGCTGGACATGCGCGCGCCCTACATCCAAGATGACCCGGCCCGTGTCATCGTAGGGATACAGGTAGGGCTCCACAGCCGCCTGGAGTTTCATAAAGCCCGGCCGATCCCCCGTGACAAATCGCAGATCGCGGAACGTAGTCGCTGTCAAGAGAGCCGCAACAAAATCGGGTTCCACCACGCCGCTCTTCATCTTGGGGACCCGGATCACCGGCTGCCTCCACGCGGTGGCACCCACCCGCTCCGGCATCTCGCCCAAAAGGGCCCTGGGCGCCTGCTCGGGCGGGACATGGTAGTCATACTGGCCCGTTAGCGTTCGATCGACTTCAAAGCCCAAGCCATTCTCTTCGCTTTCGCCCTCCAGGATCTCCTCCATCCGATGCTTGAGCGCCTGACTGTAGGCAACGGATTGCTCATCCGCGGGCATGACAAAAAAGTCCAGATCGCTTCCAATCCCCTCCGGGTTCGGGCTGAAGGACATGTCTTGTCTGCCGGCGCTTCCACCGATCGTCACGAAAACGTTCCGCGCTTGGTAAGCCACCCCCTCACCTTGTTTCGCTCCCTTGACCCGTGGGTCCTCAGGGGGATAAGCGACCGTGTCCCTGCTCCCGTCCGCGTACAGAACCTCCTGAGGCACCCACGTCCACAGGTCCTGTTCGGCCCGCTGCGCCGCGCTACGTACAATCTTCAAGATCACATCCGAATGCCTTCTGAGGAGCCCTTGTATCGGCGCTTCCTTCAAATAATCTTCCCTGATCCGCTGCAGCTCAGCTCTTGCCTGGCTCCCGCTGATGCCCTCCTCCATCCCGGCAGACTTCTTACTTTCCAAATGGAGTTCGGAAATGACTGGGACGATCGGAACTCCGTTGATGGTCCGGATAGAAGCCGGATCCCCCTGCCCCAGAAAAACCGGGATCACCGTTTCCAGGGTCCGCAGCAGATATTCGATCGCCCCCAGCGCGGAAACCGACGTTAATCCGCCGATGTGCGGAGTCGGAAAGAATGAATCGGGATTGGCCTCTCGGAAGGCCAGGATCTCCGCATCGTAATCGATGTCCCCCAGGAAAGTCAGATCGAACGGTTGTTTATTCCGGAACAAGGCCCGGTCGATCAAGTCCTCCCGCGCCGTGTTGATCAGGATCAGCGGCTTCGCTCTGCCCGCGAAATGCCGGGGGGTAATGCCCCTTCGGTTGCCATCTGTTGAGGGGATGTGGATCGACACGATGTCCGACGTCTGAAACAGCTCCGCCGGGTCTACGATCTTGACGTCGAGATCCCGGGCAGCCGCTGCCTGCTCGGAGTCCGGATCCATTAAAGAGGGGGCCGCGACGACAATCTCAAAAGAGACCTGCGCCCGCTTCTTGATCTCATCGAGCCGCCGAATCACCTTCTCGCCGATCACGCCGAAGCCGAGCACGCCGACCCGCTTGCCGGCCAGGCCTTGCACCAACTCTGAAAATTCAGCTCTTGAGATCGGGCCGTAGACCCGGGCTTTCTGCTCTGGAGTCATTTCCCCGCGTTTTCTCAGCATGGCTTGTTCGAGCGCCTCATGAAAGACCGCCGGCGACATTCGAACCAGAGACCCAAGCTCCGGATCATCGGAAATATCGGTTTCCGACGGATCCGACTGCTTTCCCGACCAGATGCGAAGCCCCGCAAGCAGGAATCGAATCGTGAAGTCGGTCATCGAATCACCGAGCCCGTGAGACCGCAGGAAAGGAACCTTATACCGGGTCATCGCATCGGTGCTGAAATTTTCATACCCGGCCCCGGCCCGGATCACGAGCCCGATGCCGCTTTTGCTGACCGCTTGAACGACATAGGGATCCATGAGAATCGGCTGACCGGTAAAGACAAGCACGAGCGTCGGCCTGTATTTTTCGGCCAGCTCTCTGAGCTTCCGCTGATTGCCGGTGATCCCTCTCTCCTCGATCAGTCGGACCTTGCCCTGAAGCCCCATCCGTTCAATCAAAGCGTTGATGCTGCCGGGGACTGTCTCTCTTTGCGGGGTATCGGCGATAAGAATTCGAACCGAAGCAGCATCCTCCATGCCGGCAGCGGCCAGTCCGCCAAAGCGATCGGCGAGAGTCCCGACTACCGCCTGCGGATCCCCGGAGCGCAGGGCGTCCTCCAAACCAGCTCGTACGCGGGGATCCTTCTCTGCCGTCGCGGTCTCCCGGAGGGGGTAGGCGGAATGGGGCGCAGCCAGGCTGAGGATCAGCCAGATCAGCACAGATTTGGGGAGCAACCTGTTGGGTGCCATCGGGTTAATCTGCTTTAACTAAAGTATACCTGGGAAATGTCCAGGGAAATGTCCAGCCGGAGGGAAAAATAACTGACTTAGGCTACGACTTACTGTCGGCCGCCCGGTTGATCCGCGAGATGAACCCGGCGATCAGCTGCGGCAAGAGGAACCACCACCAGGTCCCGAAAAGGCCGAAGAAGAGGGCCGGCAACAGGAAGTTGTTCACGTCGCCCAGCCGCCCTGGAAGGAAGCCGACAGCCTTCGAGCCCAGCCCGCAAAGATCGATCAGGTAACCTGCGAGGATGTAGAACAACGAGACGGGAAAATCGATCGCCATGAAGATGAGCCAGTACATGGGCCAGTCCGGCTCCCTTCCTGAGGCGATGAGATACACGATGTAAGCCCACAAGCAGAGGTGCAGGAAAGCCAGAACAGTCCCGATCCTCCTGCTCATGCTCATCCGCTTCCCCCCGCCAACGCGGAAGGGATGCCCCACCTTCCGCTGAACACAAATTCTTTGAGCGGCTTGCGCGTGCGTGGAGCCAGATCCCGCGGCCGAAGCTTCTCCGGCAGTTGGCCCGGCTCTCCGACATAACCGAGCGCCAGCCCGGTCACCGCCTCGTATCCCTCCGGGATGCCGTAGAGCTGCCCCGCCCGATCCGGCAGGATGCCGATCATCTGGTGCACCACCAAGCCACGGGCCGTCGCCTCAAGGGTCAAGCTGCAGGCGGCCAGACCCAGGTCGTGAATGGCCGCCTTGTTCGGCTTGCCGTTCAGCTTGAAATTCAGACCGGCCACGCCCAGCGCCAGAACGGGCGCCGACTTGGCCCAAAGCTGATTGCCCTCCACCAGACAGGAGAGCAATTTTTAAAACTCATCCGGTTTCCCCTTCGTCGCGACGATGTAGCTCCAGGGTTGCTCGTTGTAGGAGGAGGCCGCCCAGCGAGCCGCTTCGAATAGAGAGAGCAGATCCGCCCTTGAAACCGGACGGGCATCAAAAGCATGGGGGCTCCAGCGCCGGGCGATCAGCTCATGGACCGGATGATCCGCCGCGGCGCGCTTGATCTCCTCAACCCCTTGCTTGGTCATGGAAACAAATGGGGGTCCCTGGCTGGATGACGTTAGAACCTGTTTTCTGGCCGTCTAAACCTGCAAAACCTTATCGCGCAGCGGGAATGACCGGTCCTCATCGGTAAATTTCCCGCCGGTGCCCCACGTCTATTACAACCACAAGCAAGTGACGGTGGCGGATGATGTAGAGGATGCGGTAACTGCCAACGCGATAGGAGTAACGCCCCTTGAGTTCCCCTTTTAAAGGTTTTCCTTGGAATGGATCGCTTCCCAGCCCATCAATGGCCCGAGAGACACGCGTGTAAAGGGTTGGCTCGCTCTGCGCAATACGCTTGAGGGCACGCTCTGCCTCATGAGTAAGTTCTACTTTATAACTTGGCAAGCGACTTCTTCACATCCGTCCAGGAACTCGTTCTGCCCTTGCGAATATCTGCCTCACC
>CAYJQV010000016.1:0-25644 GCA_964372395.1 uncultured Planctomycetia bacterium
CCCCAGGTTGAGCCCCGGCGGGGTCAGACCCCGGAGGGTCAGACCCTGGAGGGTCTGACCCCGCCGGAGATCCCGCAGGATCCGACGTTCGTCGATTTCCTCTGTTTTGCCCTGGAGCCGGCCTTCCGGCGCCTGCCCGAAGCGCAGCGGGCCAGCGGACTGGAGGAGTTTCGCCGCGCCCTGGAGAGCCGGCCGTCGGGCCTCGATCTGCGGCTGTACCTCTCGATCGGCCTGCGGCACGACACCGACTTCTTCCTGTGGGCCATCGCCAAGGAGCTGGCGCCATTCCAGGCGCTGACCGCCGGGATCCTGGCCAGCGGGCTGGGGCAATACCTGCGGCTCGCCCACACGTTCGTCGCGATGACGCGGCCCTCGACGTACAACCCGATGCATCTGCCGGCCTTTGAGGCGGGCGAGAGACCGCGGAGGTACCTGTTCCTCTACCCATTCGTCAAATCGCGGGAGTGGTACCTGCTTCCCTTCGAGGAGCGGCGGCGGATGATGCGCGGCCACATGGCCATCGGGGAGCTCTACCCCATGGTCCGGCTGAACACCACCTACTCCTTCGGCCTGGGAGATCAGGATTTCGTGCTGGCCTTTGAGACGGACCAGCCGGCGGCGTTTGAGGATCTGGTGCAGCGCCTGCGCGAGTCGGAGGCCAGCCGCTACACGGTGCGGGACACCCCCTTCATCCTGGGGCAGCGGTGCGCCGATGTGCGGTCTCTGCTGAAAGGATTAGGGCTCTGATGCTGCAGACGACGACAGTGGGGTCGTTTCCGAAATCGGATGAGCTGAAATCCGCCCGGGCGAAGGTCCGGCGGGGCCAGATGGACCGGCGGGAGCTCCACGCGCTGGAGAGGGCCGCCACGCAGGAGTGGATCCGGATCCAGGAGGAGATCGGGCTGGACATCCTGGTGGACGGCGAGCAGTACCGGGGAGACATGGCCACCTACTTCGCTGAAGCCCTGGGCGGATTTTCCATCAGCTCCCTCGTGCGCTCGTACGGCAACCGCTACTACCGCAAGCCGATCGCGACCGGCCCCGTGCGGTGGAAGGGGCCCATCACGGCGGAGTGGTTCGCCTTCGCGCAGGGGCTCACCCGGAAGCCGGTCAAGGGGATGCTCACCGGCCCCTACACGATGATGGACTGGTCCTTCGACGAGCATTACCCGAACCGGCGGGCGTTCTGCCTGGACCTGGCGCGGGCCCTGCACGAGGAGGTGAAGGCGCTCGAGGCGGCGGGCGCCCGGTTCATCCAGATCGACGAGCCGGCGGTCTCCACCCGGGTGGAGGAGGTGGATCTGGCGGTGGAGGCGATGCGGATCGTGACGGAGGGGGTGCGGGTCCGCACCGGCACCCACATCTGCTACGGCGATTTCGAGCGGGTCTACCCGAAAATCCTGGAGCTGGCGGTGGACCAGATCGATCTGGAGTTCGCGAACTCCAACTTCAAGCTGCTGGACCTCATCCGCAGGGTCCCATTCACCAAGGAGGTGGCCTTCGGGGTGGTGGACGTCCACTCCCACCGGATCGAATCGGTGGAGGAGATCCAGGCGGCGATCCGCCGGGCGCTGGAGGTTTTCTCTCCCGAGAAGCTGTTCATCGATCCGGACTGCGGGTTGAAGACCCGCCTGAAGGAGGAGGCGATCGCCAAGCTCACCAACATGGTGGCGGCGGTGCGCCAGATTCGGCGGGAGATCGGTGCCCCGACGGTCCATCCCTGAAGAGCCCGGTGCCCCCGCAGCCCGTTCCTGAAGGGATCGGAGGCCCGCCGCCCTATCTCCAGGAGGCCTGGCATTCTCCGAGGGGAAAGGCGATCCGGGAGGTCATCTACGGCGCCACCGATGGCCTGGTCACCTCGCTGGGCTTTGTGATCGGCGTTTACGGGGCGCTCAACGACAGCCGGATCATCCTGATCACGGGGATCGCCGGGGCCAGCGCCGGCGCTTTCTCCATGGGCTTCTCGGCCTACATCTCCTCAAAGTCGCAGGCGGAGTTCTACATGGCGGAGGTGGAGCGGGAGCGGCGGGAGATGCAGGAGATGCCGGAGAGGGAGAAGGACGAGATCCGGAAGATCTACCGGGCCAAGGGATTTCAAGGGAAGGAGCTCGAGATGGTGGTGGAGCGGATCTCCTCGGATCCCAAGATCTGGCTGCGCTGCATGATGGAGGAGGAGCTGGGGCTCATCGTGGAGAACATTGATGTCCCCTGGTCGGTGGGCATCATCACGGCCTCCTCGTACCTGGCGGCGGCGTTCCTTCCGATCTTCCCGTTCGCGGCGGCGCAGCCGGCGGTCGCCTTTCCCTGGTCGGTGGGAATTTCGGTGGCTGCCCTCTTCGGTCTGGGCGCCGGGAGAACCCGGCTCACCCGCCGGCCGCCGCTCCCCAGCGGGCTGGAGCTCATGGCGATCGGCGTCGTGGCGGCGCTGGTCGGCTACTGGATCGGCAAGCTCGCCGGCGGGCTGTGACGGGGGGCGCAGCGGGCAGGTATTCAGGCAGGTTGACAAACCCCAACGACCTTTGTACTATGCTTTACGATGAAACCCAAAGAGCGGACCCGCGCCCAGCAGCTTCGTGAGCACGGGCTTTCCTATCGGCAGATTCTCCGGAAGGTCAGGGTTTCCAAGAGCTCGCTCAGTCTCTGGCTGCGTCACGTGCCCCTCACCGCCGAGCAGAGGGCGCGCATTGACCTGCGGAGTTTGGCTGCGCGGAGGAAGATGGACGCGTATAACCGCCGCAAGCACGTGCTGGCCGTGGCGCAGCATCGCTTATGGCGTGCAGAGGGGACGAGGGAGTCGGTGGTCTTGGACCGCCGCTTGCTGAAGTGGATCGGCATCGGGCTCTACTGGGCGGAGGGGGCCAAAGGCAGCAAAGGAGCCAGCGTGAACTTCGCAAACTCGGACCCTCGCATGATCCGCCTGATGATGAGGTGGTTCCGCGAGATCTGTCGGGTGCCGGAGGAAAAAATTCGCATCCGGGTGCAGTTGCATCCCGGGCAATCGGTTGAAGAGGCTCACACGTTCTGGTCGAGAGTGGCGCAGGTTCCGCTTCGTCAGTTTACCCGGCCTACGATCAAGACGAGCGTGACCAGCAAGGGCACGCGAGGAAATATTCTCCCCCGCGGCGTGGCGTACATCCGGGTGTCCAGCACGGAGCTTTTTCATCGGATCCTAGGATGGATTGACGCACTCTCTGCGGCCCCATCGTCTAGCGGCCTAGGACGTGGCCCCCTCAAGGCTAAAACACGGGTTCGACTCCCGTTGGGGCCGCTCTATGTGCGTGATCGTTCGCCGATGGCGATGCCCGTTGGCGATGAGGACGGGATGCCGTTGCTCCTGAGGGATCGGGCCTTTCCCAATGATCTGCATCTACTGTCAGAAAGAGTTTGACCCGTCCAAGTACCGCCGCACGAAGCAGCGGGCCTGCGGGGATCCCCTCTGCCAGAAGAATCGGCAGAGGGACAACCTCGTCGCCTGGCAGGAGCGGAATCCCCTCTACTACCGGATCAAGAGGATGGATCCGATCTGGCGGACCAA
Organism: uncultured Planctomycetia bacterium; assembly: GCA_964372395.1. Classification (GTDB taxonomy): domain Bacteria; phylum Omnitrophota; class Gorgyraeia; order 1-14-0-20-64-10; family 1-14-0-20-64-10; genus CAYFHV01. The sequence continues at coordinate 3,536 of CAYJQV010000016.1, forward strand.
GGCGCGCCTGCGGGCGAGGCGCTGGAGGGCGGCGCACAAGGACCGGATCCGGGCGTACCGGCTGGCCACCCTGGACCAGTACCGGGTCTACATGCGGGAATACATGCGGCGCTACCGGGCGGCGCGGCGGGCCAGGGCCGCCGGGATCGCTTGATGCCGGATTCCTACCGGCTCCTGCGGGTTTTCTCAATCGCCTTCAAGGTCCTTGCCCTGATTGTCCTGGTGCTCATGGGGACAGGGCTGGTGGGCCTCTTTGTCATCCGCCGGGACCCGGAGATCCGGGTCACCCCGCAGGAGGTCGCGAACATGCTCTTCAGCGGGACCGCCGGTTTCCTCGTCTTCTATGCGCTCGGGGAGCTGATCCGCCTGCTCCTGGAGATCCGCAGCCAACTGCCTCGCAAAGAGCCCTAAGCCCCCACCTGTCCCCGCAGGGGTGAGACCCCGGCGGGTGGTCGTGACCGTCTCAGCACTGTATCGCCGGCACGGCTTGACATCGGTCGGTTCATCAGGTAAGCTTCTGCTCAGGCGAGAGACGGTCTTGAGACGGTCATCTTCCTACTCGATTGGTTTACCCATCGGGTTCCTCCTGGCCTCTGCGGTTGTCGTCTGTCCAGCTTTATCTGCCGATCAGACAATGCTCCTTGAATCCATTCGGGTCAGCCCCGTCCCGGACGGTGATACCGTCGAGATACGGTCTGACCGGCCTTTCCCTTTTGTAACCTACACACTGACCAATCCGGATCGGCTCGTCATCGATCCGGTGGAGCGGGGGATCCGCACCTCGCTGGCTCAGACCGGCCGCCTCGATGGGCAAGTGGTCCGCTCCTGGAGGATCTTCCCGCAGGGGCCCGGCACCCCCGCCGGCAGCGTGGATTACGTGGAGCTTCTCTTGGCGGAACCGGCACAGCACCGCCTGGAATCGGTCTCGGAGCTTCTGCGAGTTCAGGTCCGTCCGAAGCGGGCGGGTCTCCCCCAGGAACAGCTCCTCCCGGGAACCGGCCAAGAGCCCCCTCTTCTTTCCGATCTCCCCGGGCCGGCAGCTCCTCCTCCGCCTCCGTCGGAACGCCTCATCCCGGATGAGGCTCCCTCCGGCGTCTGGTCTCTGGCGCGCTCCCTGGAGTTCGGCCTCAGCCGCCATCGCCCGGTCCGGGTGGCGCGGCAGGAAGTGGAGCTGGCCCAGATGAAGGTGAAGGAGGCCCGCCGCGCCCTCTACCCGACCGCCACGCTGAAATTCAGCTGGACGGAGGGGACCGCCTCCGAAGTGGACTTCACCGAGTACACCACCGGCATGCAGCTGGAGCAGCCCCTGTACCATTCCGGCAGGCTCATGGAGACATTCCGCCAGTCGCTGGTGAACCTCCAGGTGGCCGAGAAGAAGCAGACCAAGGTGAAGAGCGACTATTCCCTGGAGCTGGCGCAGGAGTATTACCAGTTCATCGGCGCCAAGGTGGGCCGCGCGGCGCAGGGGAACCTCGTGGTGCAGACGGAGGATTTCCTGAAGCGGGTTCAGACCCGGTTCGCCGAGGGGCTGCTGACCCGGCTGGAGGTGCTCAACGTGGAGGCCCAGGTGAACCAGGCCCGCTTCCAGAAGGCGACCGCGGAGAACGACGAGATCCTCGCCCGGATCAAGTTCCTCGCCCGGCTGGCGCTGGGACCGGAGGCGGTGGTGGAGGTCCCGGGCGCGTTCGAGGCCCCTTCGATCGTCCCGGTGGATCTGGAGGAGGCCCTGAGACTGGCTGCGCAGTACCGGCCGGACATCCAGGTGAACTCGCTGCTGGTCAAGTTCCATGAATACGAGGAGCGGATCGCCAAGGCCAAGGGGAAGTGGAAGGTGGATTTCTCCAGCTTTGCCGGCTCCTCCGCAGCCGCCTTCGAGACGGAGCCACTGGACGCGGGGGAGGATTACTTCCTCGGGCTCAAGGCGACGCGGAACTGGGGAGCCAACAGCACCAGCGCTTCGGTCAACCAGACCAAGACCTCCCCGCGATTGGGCCAGACGACCCGGACCGACTCCCTCGTCTACTCGGCGGAGATGGGGATCCTGGATCAGCTCCAGCAGCTCACCGAGGTCAAGCAGGCCCAGGTGAATCTGGAGAAGGCCAGGCGGGATCTGGAGGACGTCAAGAACTCGGTCTTTCAGGAGGTTCAGGAGGCGACCATCGGCTACAACAAGGCCCGCCTGCAGCTGGAGTACGCCGATCAGCGGATCGCGTTCCGGGAGGAGCAGGTGAAGATCCTGGAGGCGCAGGCCTCGCTGAACGAGGCGCTGCCTTCCCAGGTGCTGGAGGCGATCATGAAGCTCACGGAGGAGAGGGTTGGCAAGGCCCAGGCCTTGAGCAGCTACTACGTGGCGCTGGCCAAGCTCAACAAGGCGATCGGCCTTCCCGGCCATTACTAGGTTCCGGGTACCGGAAGGTACCTGGCACACCGATTTCAGGGAGGAAACATGTTCAAGCGGATGCGGGCGCTGGTCATCTTCATCCTGGTTCTGGTGGTCGGGGGCGTGGCGGTGAACTGGTGGCTTCCCGCCCTGCTGCAGGGCCCCAAGGTCACCCGTCTCCCACCCGGGGTCCGGCCGGCCGCGGGCCCAACGCTCGAGGAGCAGCTGCCGGTGCCGGTCCGGACATTCAAGGCGGCGCGGATCGAGTTCACCGATCTGCTGCCCGTGCTGGGCACCGTCCGCGGGCAGTTCGAGGTGGAGCTCAAGTTCGAGGTGAACGGGGTGGTCAAGTCGCTCGATTTCCGGGAGGGGGACCTGGTCAAGCGGGGCCAGCCCCTTTCCACCCTCGATGACCGGGAGGCGCGCCTGCGCCTGCAGTACGCCCAGTCGAAGCTCGACACGGCCCAGGCGCAGCTGAAGCTCGCCCAGAAGCGGCTGTCGGTCAACGAACGGCTCTACCGGATCGGGGCGATCATCCTGCCGAAGCTGGAGGAGTCGCAGATCGAGGTCGAGCAGGCCCAGACCCAGGTCACCACGGCGCAGAAGGAGGCGGATCTGGCCAAGAACGAGCTGACCAAGACGGTGCTCAACTCCCCGATCGAGGGGGTCATGGGGACGCGGGAGGTCGAGATCGGCGAGTACGTGACCCCGCAGGCGGTGGTCGGCACGGTCATGGACGTGAACGCCGTCTTCGTGGAACTGGGGATCATCGAGCGGGACATCGAGCGGATCCGCATGGGGCAGCGGGTCAAGGTGACGGTGGACTCCGTCCCCAACACGCCGTTCGAGGGCCGGATCGACAACCTGGCGCCGGTCATCGAGGGCAAGTCCAGGACGCTCACGGCCAAGGTGAAGGTGGAGAACACCCAGGGCCAGCTCATCCCGGGCATGTTCGCCCGGGCGGAGATTGCCGTCTTTGAGAAGCCGGACGCGCTGGTGGTTCCCACCAGCGCCCTGCGGGACAGCGATGGCGACGGGAAATTCGAGTCGGTCTTTGTCCTCCAGGAGAACCGGGCGCTCCTCAGGCCGATCACGCTGGGGTATCTCACCACCGATTACGCCGAGATCAGCAACGGCCTGGAGGAGGGGGATCAGGTCGTGTCAGAGGCCCGGGGCAATCTCAAGGAGGGCTCCCAGGTCTCGCTGCTGGAAGAGGAGGAGGGGGCCTTTGAAAGGGCGGAGCCGGCGATCGCCGGGGAAAGGAAATAGGGGCTGTTTATCATGGCGGCTTTCTTGTCGCTTCCTCGAAGTTTCTATTCAGGGATGTCCCGCGAAGCGGGACTTCGTTGAGGTCTCGCGATGAGCATGACGGGCCTGAGCCTCCGGCGTCCCGTGACCACCATCATGGTCTACCTCGGGATCCTCCTCCTTGGGGTGATCGCCTGGACGCGCCTGCCGCGGGAGCTCTTCCCCCCGATCACCTATCCCCAGCTCACCGTCGTCACGCACTACCGGGACGCCGCCCCCGAGGAGATCGAGGTTCTGGTCACCAAGCAGATCGAGGAGGTGGTGGGCACCGTCTCCGGCCTGCGGCGGATCAGCTCGATCTCGAAGGAGGAGCTTTCCCTGGTGATCGCCGAGTTCAACTGGGACACCAACATGGATTTCGCCGGCCTGGGCGTCCGGGAGAAGATCGACCTCATCAAGGAGCGCCTCCCCCGCGGGTCCGAGGAGCCGGTGGTGATCCGGTACAACCCGTTCGAGCTGCCGGTGATGGTGCTCAACCTCTCCGGCGAGGCCCATCCTCACCGGCTGCTCACCATCGCCCGCAAGCAGGTGAAGAACGAGCTGGAGAAGATCGAGGGGGTCGCGGCGGTGAACCTCTCCGGCGGGCTGGAGCGGGAGATCCTGGTGGAGGTGGACCAGGGCCGCCTGCAGGCCTCGGGCCTGCCGATCTCCCACGTGGTCGATTCCCTCTCCCGCGCCAACCTGAATTATCCGGCCGGCACCATCAAGGAGGCCTTCTACGAGTACCTCATCCGCACGATGGGGGAGTTCTCCCTCGTCCGGGAGATCCCCAAGATCGCCGTCGGGGTGGATGAGGAGAAGAAGGACCCGGCCGAGGAGCTGCAGGAGCGCCAGCGCCAGAGGGAGGGGCGGCCTCTTCGGAGAGAGAAGGGGGTGGGGCCGGAGCAGCGGCTGATCCTCCTCAGGGACGTGGCGGTCGTCAAGGATACCTACAAGGAGCGCGAGTCGATCTCCCGCTTCAACGGCAGGGACAACATCTCCCTGAAGATCCAGAGGCAGGCGGGGGCGAACACCCTCCAGCTCGCCCAGAAGGTGAAGGAGGCGATGCGCGAGATCCGGCGCTCGCTGCCCCCCGGGATGACGCTCATGGTGGCGTACGACCAGTCCAGCGCGATTCAGGAGTCCATCCAGGGGGTCCTGAGCGCCGCGATGCAGGGCGGGCTCTTTGCGTTCATCGTGCTGTACCTGTTCGTGGGATCCCTCTGGGCGGCGGTGAACGTCGCCCTGGCGATCCCGATTTCCATCCTCGGAACGATCGGGCTCATGTACTTCAGCGGGCTGACCATCAACGTGATCTCGATGGGCGGTCTGGCCCTGGGGATCGGCATGCTGGTGGATGCCGGGATCGTGGTGGTCGAGAACATCGCCGTCGTCCGGGCGCGGGAGAGGGACGCGGCCGCCGCGGCCGAGGGGGGGACGCACGAGGTGGCCAGCGCGATTGCGGGCACCGTGCTCACCACGATCGTCGTCTTCCTGCCGATGGTCTTCGTGGTGGGGATCGCCGGGCAGCTCTTCAAGGAGCTGGCCTACACCGTCACCTTCTCCCTCCTCATGAGCCTGGCGGTGTCGCTCACCCTGACGCCCCTGTTCGCCTCCCGCCAGCGCGGCGGGGCTGCGGGCGGCGCGGCGGCCGCCGGGTGGATTGAACCGATCCTGGAGCTCCTCCGCAGGATGGACGTCGGCCTCGTCCGCTGGTTCATTGGGAACCGGGCCTTGGGACTTCTCCTGATGGCCGGCCTTTTCGGGGTTTCCCTCTTCTGGATGCGGGCCCTGGATCGGGAGCTTCTGCCCCGCGTGGATCAGGGGCAGTTCATCCTGAAGGTGAACCTCCTTCCCGGGACCAAACTCGAAGTCACCGACCAGGTGTCGGGACGGATCGAGCAGGTCCTTCAGGCGATGCCCGAGGTGAGGGAGGTCACGGTCACCATCGGCTCCTCGAAGGAACGGAAGGAGAAGAGGGCCGAGGAGCTGCTGGAGGCGCTGGAGGCGCACCAGGCGCAGATCCTGGTCAACCTCGCGCCGAGGGTCCGCGGGGTCGGCTCCCGCGCCGGCCCCGGCTACCGGACCCGGCGCAGCTCGGAGATCGTGCAGGAGCTGAAGGAGACGCTCGCCCGGGAGCCCCTGGAGGGGGCCGAGATCGAGTACGTGCTCCAGGAGTCGGTTTTCAAATCCGCCTTCCTGGCCGGAACCCCGGTGGTGGTGGAGGTCAAGGGCACGGACCTGGGCCGGTTGGAGCGTCTGGCCGACCAGGTCAAGAAGGAGCTGGAGCGGGTTCCCGGCCTCTACGGGGTTCAGAACAGCTTGATCCCTCCCTCGCCGGAGACCAAGGTCAACGTGATCAAGGACCGGGCCGCCACGTATCACCTCTCCGTGAGCGACATCGCGCTGACCGCCCAGACGGCGCTCAAGGGTTTCATGGCGACGAAGTTCAAGGAGGGGGGGGAGGAGTTCGACATCCGGGTCCGCCTGCGCAAGGAGGACCGGACCGACATGAACAAGGTGCGGCGGCTCCTCCTGCACTCTCCCCTCGATGTGGACATCCCGCTGGCGGAGGTGGCCTACTTCGCCATCGGAAAGGGACCGACGGAGATCCGCCGGCTGGACCAGCAGCGGACGGTCACCGTGGCCGCGCAGCTTTACCAGCGGCCGCTCGGCCAGACGCTGGATGAGGTTGCCTCCGTCCTGCAGCGGATGAAGGTCCCCGCCGGCTACACGGTGGCGCTGACAGGGGAGAATGAGCAGATGCAGGAGTCCTTTCAGTCGCTGGCCTTCGCCCTGCTTCTGTCGGTCATCCTGGTCTACATGGTGATGGCCTCGGAGTTCGAGTCCCTCTGGCAGCCGTTTCTCATCATGGGGACCATCCCCCTGTCCCTGATCGGGGTGGTCTTCGCCCTGGCCGTCACCTCCACGCCGATCAGCATCATGGTGGCCCTCGGTTTCATCATCCTGGGCGGCGTCGTGGTGGACAACGGGATCGTCCTCATCGAATACGTGAACCTCCTGAGGCGCCGTGGGATGGGCCTGGAGGAGGCGGTGATCGAGGCGAGCGGGACCCGCCTGAGGCCGATCCTGATGACGGCAGCCACCACGGTCCTGGCGCTTGTGCCTCTGGCGCTCGGCCTGCAGGAGGGCGTGGAGCTGCAGGCCCCCATGGGGATCACCGTGATCGGGGGGCTGACCGCATCCACCTTTCTCACCCTCATCTTCCTGCCGACGCTGTACGTCGCCGGTGCCCATTTCTTTGAGGGATTCCGGCGAAGGCCCGCTCCGCCCCTGCCGCCTCCCTCCGGGCCTTTTGGGGGAGGGGAGCCCCCTCCGCCTGAGCCGCCGGTTTCGCCGGCGCAGGTCGAGGAGATCAGGCCTCCGCAGCCAGTCCCGGAGCATCTGCCGGAGCCGGTTGCGGAGGTTCTGCAGGCGAGGGTCGCGGTGCCGGAGATCCCGGAAGATTTCGGCGGAGAAGAGGCGGTCCCCGAGGGATCGGGCATGGCCCTCCTGCCGGCAGAGGAGTTCCTGAGCAGGCCGGAACCGGCTGCGGCGGAGCTCCAGGCGCCTGCGGAGCCGCAGGCACCGCCGCCCCCGCCGGTCTGGATGCCCCCTCCGCTGCCCGCGGTGGCGCCGCCGGCCATGCCTCCGGTCGCGCCCGCCCCTTCCGTCGAGCCGCAGGCGGAGCCGACGGCCCCGTTGAATCCCCGGCAGCAGAAGCTGGTCGACCATCTCAAGGCGCACGGCCGGATCACGCGCAAGGAGTATGTGGAGCTGACCGGGGCGTCGGTTCCGACGGCGGCCAGGGACCTCAAGGAGCTGGTGGATCGGGGATGGGTCAAGGGGATCGGCCCGCTCGCCAAGGGGAGGTACTATGTCCTTGCCTGATCTCTCCATCCGGCGGCCGATCACGGTGACCATGCTCTGCCTGGGGCTGGGGCTTCTGGGGGTGATCTCGCTCACCCGCCTGCCGATCGAGCTCTACCCCAACTTCAGCTTCGGAGACATCTCCATCATCATCAACATCCGGGGAGGGATGCCGCCCGAGGAGGTCGAGAATCAGGTGACCCGGCCCATCGAGGAGGCGGTGGGGGACGTCAGCCACATGAAGGACGTGATCTCCATCTCCGAGGAGGGCCGGGCGAGGGTGGTGCTCACCTTCGAGCCGGGCACCGACATGGACTTCGCCGCCCTGGAGGTGCGGGAGAAGTTCTCCCGCGTCCGCAGCAAGCTGCCCAAGGAGATCGAGAAGCCGATCATCGCGAAGTTTGAGCAGGAGGACGTTCCGATCCTCATCGCGGCGGTGACGGCCCTCGACTACACGCCGGAGATGCTGCGGCGGCTGGTGGATGAGGACATCAAGGACCGGATCATGCGGGTGGAGGGGGTCGCCAACGTGGACATCGGCGGCGGCCGGGAGCGGAAGATCCTCGTCGAGATCGATCTGGAACGGCTCCAGGCCTTCCGCCTGCCGATCGAGCGGGTGACCCGCCTGCTCAACGTCAGCAACCTGAACCTGCTGGCCGGCGAGGTGGATCGGAAGCGCAACAAGTACCTGATCCGCGCCATGGGGGAGTTCCGCTCCATCGGGGAGATCGAGCAGCTTGGGATCGCCATCACCCCCTCCCGGTCGATCATCCGCCTGAAGGACGTGGCCAGCGTGAAGGACTCCTTCCTGGAGGCCACAAGCTACGCGCGGGTGAACGCCCTTCCCGTGGTCTCCCTGTACATCCAGAAGGAGACCACGGCCAACACCGTGCAGGTGTCCCGCAGCGTCCTGCAGGCGCTGGACCGGATGAAAGCGGATCCGCGCCTGCCGAGGGAGCTCAAGTTCATCGTGACGCACGACCAGTCGGTTCAGATCAAGCGGGCGATTGAGCTGGTCGGCTCCGCGCTGGTGAGCGGAGGGCTCCTGGCGATCCTGGTCCTGGGTGCGTTTCTCTCGACGCACTGGCTGCCCCGCGCCCTCTTCGTTCCTCTGGCCGCGGCGGTCACCGGGCTGGCCATCGCCACCTACCGGTTCGGCGCCGTCCCGGTGCGGGTGGCCGACGGCATCACGGCCGCTCTTCTGATCGGCCTTCTGCTGGTCGCCTCCTCCTGGCGACACCTGCGGCTCACCCTCACTGCGGCCCTGGCGATCCCCGTGGCGACGGTGGTCACCTTCGCCTTCATGTTCTTCCTGAATCTCATCGCCAAGCCGGCGGGATTCATGAAGCTCACCCTGAACATCATGACCCTGGGCGGGCTGGCGATGGGGGTGGGGATGCTGGTGGACAACGCCATCGTGGTTCTGGACAACATCGTCAAGCGCCGGGCCCGCGGCGAGGAGCCGCGGCCGGCTGCCGGTGCGGGGGCATCGCAGATGCTTCTGGCGATCCTCGCCTCAACCGTCACGACGGTGGTGGTCTTCCTGCCGATCGTCTTCATCAACAAGGAGATCCGGATCCTCTACGTGGGGTTTGCCTTGACGATCTGCTTCTCGCTGCTGGCCTCCCTGGCGGTCGCCCTTTCGGTGGTGCCGCTCCTGGCCTCCCGTCTTCCCTTTGTGGTGGAGAAGGCGGTCCGCAAGAGGACCCTTTTCCTGCGCCTGTACCGGCGGGCGCTCACCGGGGCGATGAGGGCCCGGTGGATCGTCGCCCTGGTGGCGATCCTCGTCGCCCTCGCCGGTTTTCAGATCTACAAGGTGATCCCGAAGGAGTTCCTGGGAACCGCCGAGGCGGAGGACTTCACCGTCTTCGTGGAGCTTCCCAGCGGGGCAAAACTGGAGATCTCCGACGAGGCGGTGGCCAAGATCGAGAAGATCCTCAACAACGTGCCAGAGGTCAAGTCGGTCTCCTCCCGCGTCGAGCGCTGGTCCTCCAAGGTGTACGTGAAGCTGGTGCCCCTCTCGGAGCGCTCCCGCTCCACCAAGGACGTCATCGATTCCCTGCGCCCGCAGGTGGACGAGGTGGCCCGCGGGTTCCGGGAGGCGTTCATCTACTTCGAGGAGCCGCACGAGGTGGAGTCCAACGAGGTGATCCTGGAGATCTACGGCTGGGATTACGAGATCCTGAACCAGCTCGCCGTCGAGATGCTCAAGAGGATGCAGACGGTGCCGGGGCTCACGGACCTGAAGATCCGGTGGAGGCGCGGACGGCCGGAGTGGTTCGTCCGGGTGGACAAGGCGAAGGCGGCGAAGTACGAGCTGAACGTCCAGGAGATCGCCGACACCCTCCACGCCCAGATGCGGGGCCTGCGGGCCACCCTCTACCACACCGAGGCCAAGGAGGTGGAGGTGGTGACCCGCCTGGAGGAGCCGGACCGGGCCACCCTGGACAAGCTCCGCAGGATCACCTTCACCCTTCCGAACCGGGACGTGGTCACCCTGGAGCAGGTGGCCCGCCTGGAGCCGGCCATCGGCCCCTCCAAGATCTGGAGGAAGAACAAGCAGCGGATGATCCAGGTCAGCGCCAACCGCGGGCGATACGCGTTCGGCGAGGCGGCCCAGCGGGTTTTCGAGGCGATCAAGGAGATGCCTTTCCCGGAGGATTACTACTGGCGGTTCGGCGCCAACTACTGGAAGCTGATCCAGAACCAGAAGGAGCTGAGGTTCGCGCTCATCCTGTCGATCGTCCTCATCACCCTCGTGCTGGCCTCCCTGTTTGAATCGATGCTCCAGCCGTTCATCATCCTGGTGACCGCCCCGCTGGGGACCTTCGGCGCATTTCTGACCCTGCGCCTCGCCCATCAGGCGCTCAACGTGGGGGCCCTGATGGGGGTGATCCTCCTGGGAGGGATCGTGGTCAACAATGCCATCGTCCTCGTGGATGAGGTGAATCGCCTCCGGCAGATCGGGTTCCGCGCCAAGCGGGCGGTGACCTACGCGGCGATCAGCCGCTTGAGGCCGATCCTGATGACCTCCCTGACCACCATCCTCGGCCTTCTTCCCCTCGCCTTCAGCAGGACAGAGGAATCGTCTCTGTGGGCTCCGATGGCGATGGTGGCCATGGGAGGCCTCTCCTTTGCCACCTTCATGACCCCGTTCGTTGTCCCATGCCTCTACCTGATCCTCGACGACGTGATACGGTTCCTCCGGGGACTGATACCGTTGAGGGCGCAGCTCCCCGTCCCAAAGCCTGTCTCCTAGAACCGGCCAGAACGATATCATCGAGGGCCCGCAGCCGCCGGTACCGCGCCGGTACGACGTACCAGAGGGCCGTTTGGTACGGCGTACCCGGGGGCCGTGAGGTACGCCGCGCCGCCTGAGGTAAAGGGTAGTTGATAGTTAGTGTCATCCCTTGACGTTTCCATCGGTAAGGTGGTATAGTTGCAGTGCCGGTTGGAAGGTCGCGTTGCGGGGTGCTGATTGGACGAAATCAAGACGAAGCTCACGGGTAAGGGAAGCTTTGCACTCGGGAGAATTCCTGTGGATTCCTGCGGGAATCGGCAGGGGATTTTTTTGCCGGTATTCGTAATGACATTGAAAAAGATTTACCGCTTGATTTTTGATCCGGAGGAAATGTATTATTTAGTAACCATCTACTCCCCGATAAAGGCAAACCCGCCGCGAGGCGGGGACGCAAAGCTACGGACCCGGGGAATCGGCGCGTGGTGCCGGTTCCCAGGGCAGCCGGGCTGCCGACTGGAGGAAAAGGGATGAGTCGTCAGCTCGGTGAAATCAGAATCGAAGGACGAATTCAGCGAAGCTGAGGGATCGCGCGCGGACGCTCAGGCGTCGTCCGCACGCGGTCCGCTCGGTCGCGGGGATGCGCCGGCTGAAGGGGCAGCCGACGGCGTGATCCTGGAGTGGACCGCCCCCCGGCGGCGCCCGATCCTGCGCTTCGTCGCCTCAAGCACCTGTCTCGCCTTCATCCTCACCCAGATGCCGATCCGCCCCGCATTCGCCCAAGCCCCGAAATATCCGACCAGCGCCGAGAACTTCGTCAACAACCGGTACAGCCCCGGCAACTACGCCAACCGCGTCAGCTTTGAAGAGCGGCAGGAAAACCTCCGCAAGCTCCTGCTGAGGATGCAGGCCACCGAGCAGGCGGTTCAGATGGCGGCACTCACCGCCAACGCGATGGTGAGCCAGGTGCTCCAGGTTCAGGGGGCGGAGATCCAGCGCAGCATGCAGATCCTCGACCGGACCGGCTCCCTGGGGCACAACCGGACGCAGGAGCTGCTCGGGGTGGTGCTGGGCCTCCGCACCGGAACGGTGCCGTTCAACTACCTCATCCAGCGCAACCAGGACGGCGCGCCGCAGAATCATGAGTGGATGAAGATCTTCTTCACAAACGGCCAGCCGGAAAGGGTGGAGGGGGAGTGGGTGCGGGGGCCGGGCGGCGGCTTCCTGCGGGACACCTTTGCCATGATGTACCAGATGACCCGGGGCGGGCCGATGCTCTCCTCCTACAAGGCGACGGAGTACAAGGAGATTGCCGGCCTGCCGGGCGGGCGGCTGATCCTGCGGCAGGTGACGGGCGAGCAGCTGAAGTGGTCGGACAACTCCATGTTCTACGCGAGCTCCGAGACCGAAGCGGTGAAGCAGCTCCTGCATGAGAAGGTCACCACCGACCACTTCCACACCTGGGTCCAGGCGGACATCGACGCTCTCGTGAGACGGTTGGAGGAGGTTGAAGGGAAGCTCGCCTCCGCGGCGGAGCTGGCCTGGGCGGTGGCCATGCGGGAGGCGATCCTCTCCGGGCGGATCGCCCATGGGATCACGAGCAGGTGGACCGATGTCACCGAGCGGTTCTACACCCAGCACGATGGGAACCGGCCCCTGAGGTGGCGGCAGCTCACTCAGGATCCCACCGGCACCGGCGATTCCACGGTCGTGGTGACCTACATGGGGGCCAAGGACAACAAGCTGGCGACCTATCGGGAGGAGGGAACCCGCACCTCCCTCTTCGCCACCGAGAAGGATCTGAACGTCTACCGGCTCATGATCGCTCAGGTGCGCGCCGACCCCGCCGCCTCGGAGGAGGAGAAGGCGGCGGCCGACCGGCTGGAGGCGGCGATCGCCAGCGGGGAGCTGGCCGCCAACGGGACGGTGACGACCGGGTACACCGTTGAGAGGACCTTCCTCGAGTACACCGACCAGGGCGACCCGACGCACATCACCGAGCGCAGGACCAGCTCGGACAGCACCCTGGTGACGGAGACCGACCTGCGCGTGACCTACGGCCCGGACCGGTACGTCATCCGGCAGGAGGAGGAGCGCAGCGAGACCGGCCACTACAAGAGCGAGGATCTCGATCGTTTCCGGGAGGAGGTTCGCCGGATCGAGGAGAGAGGATTGGAGGCGACCGGGGCGGAGATCCAGTTTGCCGCGGACACGCGCGGCAAGCTGGAGAGCGGGGAGATCTCGGTGGGACAGCTCTTCACCCGGACCTCGCGCGTTGTCACCGAGGGCTACCGGTACAACGTGATCGACCAGGTGGTGGAGTCGCGGCGCACCACGGTGACCGGCGGCACCACGGTCCGGGAGAGGACCCTTTCCTATGACAACGACGCGCTGGGCCGGCCGAACGCGCTGCTCGTCTACACCGGTGAGGAGACGGTCACCACCCCGGAGGATGCGCGCCGGCTGCGCGAAGATGCGCTGGCGATCCTGAACGACCCGGACTCCACCGATGCGGCGAGGGCTGCGGCCCGCGACACGCTGGCTGCCCTGGATTCCGAGGGATTTCCCTCCCTGTTCCGCCGCAGCTCGGTCCGCTACCAGGGCGATTTCATCCGCAACGCGGCGGGCCTTCCGATCCGGTACTCCGAGTCTCTGACCACAAACGCCGACCAGCTTTTCACCCGGACGGAGGCGTGGGGGATCCGGTACGACTCGAATGGCCGGGAGCTGGCAAGCGTGCGGGCCATTCACCGCACCGGCAACGGGACACGCCGGGCGTTTCTCCTGCCGGACGGGACAGAGCTGACACCGGAGATCCTCACGATGCTGCTGGATGCCTACTCGACCGATGGGGAGGAGGCGACGATCCAGGATCTGCTGGATGCGGGGATCATTCAGGCGTTCAACGCTCAGGGTCAGCCGATCAGCGAAGAGGAGCTTGAGGCGATCCTGCGGGAGCACGCGGTGGTGGTGGATCCGGCGACGATCGAGGAGCTCCTGGAGGCGGGGATCCTGGTCCGGCATGCAGACGGCTCCCTGCGCGACGGGGACGGCGATCTGCTCACGGATGCCGAGGTGGATGAGCTTCTGGAGGAGCATACCCGGACGCGGCCCAGCACGATCCGGGAGGGGATCGAGGCCGGCTGGTTCTCGCTGGTGAACGCGGAGGGGCAGGCGCTGGATGAAGCGGCTCTGGTGGCGCTGCTGCGGGCCCGCTCGGTTCCAGCCAGCATGGCCACGCTGGAGGAGCTGGTGGAGCGGGGGGTGGTCCTGCTCAATCCCAACGTTCCGATGCGGATGGACCAGAGGCAGGCGGTGGCCCGGTACGGGGCGACTTACGATGCGCTGGGGAGGATCGCGGCCGTCACGGAGGAGAGCACCGAGCCTGGGTCGGGACTGCGGACCTCCAACCGGATCTTCGGGGTCACGTACGATTCCAGGAGCAGGCAGGACGGCTCGTTCACCGTGGCCCGCCGCCACGGGCCGGGGATCCGCAGCGGCCTCTTCCTGGCGGAGACGGGAGAGGAGCTGGATGCGCTGGGCCTGCATGCCCTCCTTGAAGAGCACGGGGCGCCGATCTGGGCGCTCATGAGAAGCGGCGTTGTCGAGCGGCGGGAGGTGGTGGACGAGATCGATCAATCCACCTTCAGCCACCGGCAGGCGACGGAATACCACGGCTCTTCCGACCTGGCGAAGAAGACGAGGGAGGTGGTGAGCACCGACGGCTTCGGGAGCGACAACGTCACGGAGAGGGTCGAGACTTCCCTCAGCCGGTACAACGACCGGGGCCAGCTTCTCAGCCAATTCATCCTGAGCCGCCGGCAGGGTGTGGACACCCGGACGGTCCACATGGCGGACGGGGTGGAGCTCACCTACGAGATCCTGAGGGGGCTTTTCCGGGAGACCGGGATGGGTCTTGCGGCGCTCATCCGGTCGGGGCGGATCACCACCGAGATCCGGCCGACCATCATGGACACCCGCAACGAGACATTCCGCCACGGCCTGGAGTACGACCTGTTCAACGGCCTGGTCACCCGGCAGGTGGACTTCAGCTCGGGCGATGAGCAGCCGGGCACGACGGAGATCCGGGTGGAGGACGCCAGCTACGATTCCAACGGCCAGCTCCTGAGCGCGGTCACCACCAACGCATACGATCTGTTCCAGCTGGAGGGGACCGTGACCAAGGTCTTTGCCCTGAACGCCCGGGATGAGAGGGGGATCCTCCGGTATTCGGAATCGGCCGGGACCCAGCGGACCTTTGATGTGTTCGGCAACAGCACCGAGGGGAGGATCATCCAGTACCTGCATGGGAGCCAGGGCCAGGCCAAGCTGGCCTTGAGCGTGGTGGCCGGGGTGTCGCGCGAGCTGGACGGCTCCACCTTCGAGATCGGGCAGATCGCGGCGTACCACTACGGGCCGGACGGGATCCTCCTGGGAGCGGCCAGCTCCAACTCCCGCAGCGGACACGATCTCTTCGGCAACTGGAGCGCCCGGAACACGCGGTCGGTGCACGACATCATCAACGACGCGGCGCGGGTGGTGATGACCTACACGGACGAGGAGGGCGACGGCAGTCCGCTTGTTCCTTCAGGGAGCGGCCCCACCTTCAGCGCCCTGCAGGAGGATGAGGAGGAGGTGGCGGGCGCCGCGGCTGCGCCGTTCCTGGTGGACCCCGGCAGGTACAACAAGACGACGTACAACATGGGGTCGTACGCGGTCGACGTTTACCATGAGCGTGCGGCCGACGGCAGCAGCGGGGCGCTGGCCGGCGCGGTGATCGGCATCCCGGGCGGCGCGATCGTCCTCACCGACGTGCAGTCGGTGGCGCCGGACGGATCCGGTGTATCGGTGCGCGGCGGCACGGGCCAGAACCAGTACCGGTACCTGATCCGGACGGGGGCGGGCGGGGTGACGGCCACCCGCTACTCCGTCGCCACCCAGAACGGGACCACGGTGGAGACCGAGACGGAAAAGATCCAGACGGTGCCGGATCCCACCGGGACTGCCACCAGCACCTTCCGGAGCGTCCGCTTCGTGGACGACGACAACAACCCCGCCACACCGCCGGTCCGGGAGGAGAAGATCACCAGCCGGGTTCACTCCCTGGGGCTTGTGGCGGTGACCGAGCGTTACTCCAATGGGCAGGCGACCGGTTCGGTCCTGGTGAGCGGGTCCGGCTACAGCTTCTCCCTGGAGAACGTGACCGCCATCCTCTTCTCGGCTCAGAACCAGATCACGATCCAGGCCACTGGGGTAACCGTGGTGATCACGCATGATCCGTCCGCCCAGCGCACCTCACTGCAGAGGGCCTACTCGAGCTTCCCGGAGCAGAATGAGACGGTTTCCGTTCAGCGGCTGAACCGCTCCGTGGACGGACGGACGATCTCATTCCTTCTGGAAGTGGTCTCCGACAGCCAGGGCAGGATGACGCGGGCCAGCTACACGGGTGAAAGGGACTCCACCCGGTGGCTGACGATGCGGGCGGTGTGGGATTCGAACGGGACCGCCCGCGTGGTGGTGCAGGGCCCGAGCGGGTCCACCCTGCGGTACCTCGATGGGGTGAACCAGATCCGGTTCGCGGCCGATCCGTCGGTTGTGGAGATTGCGCGCAGCGCCATCGGCACGGAGGCGCTCGGCATCGATTTGGCAGGGCGGGCGGTCGTGACCCAGCGCAATCTGGCCGGCGCGGTGGTGGAGAGGATCGAGAGCTTCCGTGATGCGGCGACCGGGGTGCTCACCAGTCTTTACCGGAACGCGGCGGGAGCCGTCCTCCGGACGATCCGGGTGGAGGAGGGCTCTTTTCAGATGCGCGTGGTGACCTACCGGGGCGAGTGGCGGGCCGGTGCGAACATTCCCCTGGAGGCGGTGGACCGGTACGGCCCCGGCTTCCTCCTGACCGAGCTTTACACCGACACGAACGGGGCGCTGGTCTGGGTGCAGGCCGGCGCCGATGGAAACGTGACCGGCATCCACCGCGGGGACACCCCGCCGGCCGGCTACAGCCAGGTGGCCACCCAGCGGACGATCACCTATCTGGACTATGAGCGTGGAGCCCCCTCCCAGATCGTACGGATCAGCTACGACTACCGGGATCCCGCAGCGCAGAATCCGACCGGCCAGTCCCGGCACATTCGCCTGGAGAGCTACCATTCCAGCGGGGCGGCGGTCAGGGTGATGGAGATCGCCCGGGACGCCCAGGGGAACATCCTGTCGGGCATGAGGCAGGATTACGACCCGGCAGGCAACCGACGGGTCACGACGCTGGGCCGGAACGGGGACGGCTCCCTGAACATCGCCGCAATTTATTCCACCGACAGCCGGAGCCGGGTTCTCTGGATCCCGCGCAATACGGACGTGGATCCGAGCACGAACTTCCCCCGGAGGTACGTCCTGGAGGTGGTCCACTCCGAGAACCTGGCCTGGCTGCGGGTAGCGGTGGTCGGCGGCAATCCGGCCGCCCTGCCGGATCTGAGCGGCCTGGTCTTCAGCCGGTCGCAGTGGGAGACGCTTCTTGCCGGCGGCGAGATCCAGGTGACGGCGGCCGGCGGCTCCACGCAGACCATCCGATTGCCGCGGGACGGAGACGCGGCAATCGCCACCCTGAACATCCCCGCGCCGCTTGCGGTCCGGATGGCGGTTCAGATCGTCTCGTACAGCGGCTTGAGCACCCCGCCGCAGAACCTGACCGCGCTGGATCTCATGCGGCTGGCCTGGAGCGGCCAGATCACGGTGCCGTTCGACGTGGACGGAGACGGCCAGGTGGAGCCGGGGGAGACGACCAACAACGCGCAGAAGGTGCTCGATTATTTCCGGGCAGGGAATCCGATCACCGTGCCCTGGCAGGGAGGGACGGTCACGATCCAGTCGGCGATGCTCAACCCCGCGACCCTTTCCGCCGCCGAGCGGGAGGCGCTCTACGGGGCACAGGGGGCGCTGCAGATGCTCCAGAGGAGGATGGTTTCGATCCTGGACTGGAGGGATGCGGCCGGCAACCCGATCCAGGGGACCCCGCCCAGTCTGGATCAGATCCAGCTCACCGAGGCGGAGCGGAACGCCCTGATGAACGGCCAGCAGGTGGTGCGCACGCTGGCGGACGGGAGCCGGGTCACGCTGGCGCTGTTCAGGCCGTCTGAGGCGAGGATCGTCCGGGTCGTCTCCGGAACGCCCACGGGCCTGGCGGGGTATCGGCTCACGGATGCCGAGTGGACGGAGCTCACCGATCCGAACGACGGGGAGGTGACGGTGACGCTGGCGGACGGGTCGCGGGTGACGCTCAAGTCGGAGAAGGCGCTCAGCTCCGCGGAGCAGGGACGCCTGAACGTCGGGGACACCGCCGCCATCTGGGTGCTGCAGGAGGATTCCGGCGGGACGAACCGGCGGGTGGAGCGGCGTCAGCTCTCCAACGTTCAGGTCATGGAGAATTTCACGCAGGTTGTGGGCAACCTGTTCGGATCGCCGATCGGGATCCGGATGTCGGTGGACAGCCAGACCGGCGTGCGGACCTACATCTTCTACAATCCGGAGAACCCCGCCGGCGGGGAGCTCTTCCGGGCGGAGGTGACCGCCACCGGCTTTGCCGAGGCCTTCCGGCGGGAGTATTCCGGCACGATGCGGATGGCGGACGTCCTGGATCTCGGCTACGTGCTGCAGGCAAGCTGGTCCGGGCAGGGGCTTCCGCCCGGCCTGAGCGAGGTCACCTTGACGCGGGCGGAGTGGAACTCTCTGGTCGCGGCGCTCAGCGACGGCAATCCCGACACGCTGCCGCGGATCACGCGGCAGGTGAACGGCAGCACCGTCACGCTGGAGCTGGTCTCCCTGGCCAGCGTCACGCTGACCGACGCCCGGAAGAGGGATCTGCGCGCCGGCCGGTTCGTTCCGGTGGGCGGAAGGACCCTGGCCTCTGTGGCGGTGGAGAACGGCATCTTCTTCATCACGGACGGCCGGGGGGATCCGGTCTACCGGGTGGAGGACCTCTCCGGGTCGGTCGCGGTGTTCGCCCGGGACGCCTCCGGGAACTGGCAGGATGTCACCGCCTCCCTCGATCCGAGGGATGTCAGCGCCATCCGGTCCCGGCTGAGCGGGACAGGCCGCTCCCGGCCGGTCACGCTGACCGTGGCGATCACCACGGAACCGGTCCCGGACACGACAGATCTCGACCGGGACGGCAACCAGCTCGAAACGGCGCGGCTGGCCCGGAACGTCACCATCTCCGTGACCGGCGCGGGCCTGCCCCTGGCGGCAAGCGGGCTGCTGCGGGATGAGATCAACATGACAGGTATCCTGGACGCGAGCGGCCCCCACTTCTCGGCGGTGAACGGCTTTGCCGGCACCTTCCGGCACGATCCCACCCTGCCGGCGCTGGGCGGGATCGTGGGGGCCAATGTGACGCCGCTGAGCAGCCTGCTGGCTGCGGCGGCGGCCTCCTCGCGGGGGCCTCCGGGCCAGACGCCCGGCTCTGCGCCTTCCTCTACTACTACTGCTGCTGCACCAGAAGCTCCCACCTCCGTCACCCCGGCATCTCAAACTCCCTCCGGCGAACAGATTGCCCGGCAGCAAGACCTCGAATTCCTCCGCGACCGGGCGGGCCTGGCCGACCGGATCTACGGCCGGATCGGACGAATCCTGCTCGGCATGGCGGCGCTCCTGCGCGGTGCGGCTGCCGGCGCCCTGGGTGTCCTGACCGAGTCAAGAATCCTGCAGATCGTGGATGAGCTTCGCGCCTCCTTCGGTCAATTCATCATCAACTGCGGCGCAATCGCCGTGCGCGCCCTCATCCGGGCGCGCGGGCTCCTCATGGGGCCGACCGAGGCGGAGGTCCTGGCGGCCACGCTGGTGGTGGAGTCGCTTCTCCGGCTGGGCGTGGGCGGACTGCGCGACGCCAGCCAGGGCCTGGCCGGTCCGGCGCTGTCGGCCTACACGATCCGGACGGTGGCCCAGCAGCTTTACGGGATCGGACTGCAGACGATCCGCGCATCGGCCAGCAGTCTGGAACTCTTCCTGGCGACACAGAGCCAGGCCTTCATCGCCCATCTTCCGGGTCACTGGGTGACGGTGCTTGGAAGCGAGCGGCAGGCCAACGGCCAGCGGACCGTGAGATTCCAGGATTCGGACGGAGAGGGCTATACCCTCGATTGGGAATCGTTCCGGGCCCTTTGGGTCGCCGGCGGCGGCTACGCCATTGTGCAAAAGGGCGCGGGACCTGCGGCACCGGGTCAGCCAGTCAGGAGGCTGCTCGACCTGAGCACAGGTCCCGCGCCTGCGGCTCCCGCCCCGGCGGCACCGGCCGCCATCGTGCAGCCGGCTGGTCCGGCCGTCACGCTGCCGGCGACCGGCTCGGCTGCGCAGCCGGCGGTGTCCCCGGCGACCGGGCCGCTGACTCCGGAGGTCGTCGTCCACAACTTCCCTTGGGCGGGCGTGGGTGTGGAGCCGGTGGGGCCAGAGGAGGAGCTGACCGTCACCGGGGCCCGCCCGGTTCCGGAGCTCCGGCCCGATGAGGTGGATCGGGTGGACATTGACGGCAGCGCCTTCCACACGGAGAGCTTCATCGAGTTTCAGTTTGACCAGAACGGCCGACTGATCGGGGCCCGCGGCGGCTCCACCACCTGGGGGCGG
This sequence comes from uncultured Planctomycetia bacterium, assembly GCA_964372395.1. Taxonomy (GTDB): domain Bacteria; phylum Omnitrophota; class Gorgyraeia; order 1-14-0-20-64-10; family 1-14-0-20-64-10; genus CAYFHV01. The sequence goes on from CAYJQV010000016.1 coordinate 23,923, forward strand.
ACGGTCTTCGACGAGAAGATCCTGATCGAGACCGCGGACGAGTACATCATCATCGCCGAGCTGGGGCAGGCGAAGGTGAGCCGCTCCACCGCGGTCAACACCACGCATCGCGTGACCGGCGACCATGTCGAGACCACCACCGTGACCGACTTCACCTACTCCACCCGGGACACGCGGCCCGAGGATCTGCCCGCCTACTACAAGAATCCGGACGGCACCGTCAAGCCGGAATTCCTGGACGGCGCGGGGCGGGTTCGGGCCGGCCTGATCATCCGCGTGGCCGGCACTGTGACCGGCGAGGGGACGACGGTCTTCGGGGAGGCCTCCGACATCAGCGGCGTCCAGAGGTACGACATCGTGGCCGGCGGGCCCAAGATGATCCACTCCGAGACGACGACGCGTATCGACGGGGTGGACGGCACCGACACGGCGCTGACCCAGGTCCTCGATCAGACCTTCCATCCGGACACCGGCATCCTCACTGCGGCCACCGGCTTCACGGACACGCTGGCCACCGATCCCTATGGCAGCATCACGCGGGCGCATGCGGATGAGTTCTACGATGTCTCCAATGGAACGGCCCAGGTGATCCGGACCCGGACGAGGCAGACCGTGACCGGCTTCGACGGCGCAGTGACCGAGATCGACGCGGAGGTGGTCACCCGCCGGACCGATGGGACCGAGGATCCGGCCACGCTCCATCCGGACTACAGCCGCCCGGCCCCGGACGGTTCCCTGCCGCCCTCCGGCCGGGTCTGGATCGGCCTGCCGGTGGCCGTGGAGGAGCAGGAGATTGAGTACACCGATCTGAGCGGAACAGTCCGCAGGTTCCGCGGGACCGTTTCCCGGGCGACCGATCCCTACCTGTTTACCCGAACGCTCTCGCTGATTGCAAACAGCTACACGATGGTTGCCGGGGTCGCCCGGGTGATCTTGAGCTTCACCCAGGGCGAGCAGGTGAGCGATGACGGCGGCCGCGCCGACAGCCTGAGCCTCGTCCGGACCGACCCGACCCTGGGTGATGAGGTCACCGATGCGATGCGGGCCGACGGCGTCATCACGGATGAGGAGCTGGCCGAGGCGCTGCCGGACGTTCGGCCGGAGGACCGGAGGCGGTACCTCGACCCGCTCACCCTGCGGATCCGGAGGGCGCTGCCGAAGGGCGTCCGGGAGCAGATGGTCACCTTCACGAATCCTCTGACCGGCCAGTTGGAATCGTTCATCGGGACAGTCGCCATCTCCGAGGATCCTTACGACTTCACGACCTCGGTGTCGAAGACCTTGAACGGGCAGCAGCTCTTCAAGGGGCTTGTGCGCCTCGTGCGGAGCGAGACGGCAACCAGCGTGGGCAGCGACGACGGCTCCAGCGCGGAGAGCGCGGTGGTCCTCCTCTATACCATCAACCCCAACACAACCCTTCTCGAATCGGTGTCGAACGGGTTGGCGTCGGTGACGCTCGGTGGGGTGACGTACGACGGGCTGGGGGTAGTGACGCTCTCCCAGGACCCGTACGGTCAGATCTCCCGGACGCTGGAGGTTCAGACGCACGTGATCAACAAGGGCCGGGACCTGGTGACCCGCTCGAACTCTCTCACGGAGTCGGTGACGACGTTTGACGGTGCTGTCTTTGCCAGCCGGGTGATCCTGGACCGCGTCTTCAACCCCAGCACGACCCTCTTGGAATCGGTCTCCAACGCCCTGGCGTCGGTGACGCTCGGCGGG
>CAYJQV010000017.1:0-24862 GCA_964372395.1 uncultured Planctomycetia bacterium
CCAACCCCCTTGAGATCTCGGCCTGTGGGCCTCGATCTCGTCGCTGCGGCCTGCGAAAGCTGAGTTCGCGTGAATCTGCCGAATCAGCTCACGCTGGCCCGGATCATCCTCAGCTTCGCCATCATCCTTTTCCTGCTCACCCCGGGGGTTCCCGCCAAGGGCGCGGCGCTGGCCCTCTTCATCCTCGCCTGCCTGACCGACTGGTGGGACGGGCGGCTGGCGCGCCGGCGGGGCCTGGTGACCGACTTTGGCATCCTGATGGACCCGATCGCGGACAAGGTTCTGGTCCTGTCCGCATTTGTGGCGTTCGTCCAGCTGGGGGTGGTCCCCGCCTGGATGGTGGTGCTCATCGCCACTCGGGAGTTCCTGGTCACGGGCCTGCGGCTCTTCGCGTTGGGCAAGGGGCAGGTTCTTCCCGCCGAGGCGGCGGGCAAGCACAAGACCGTTTCCCAGATGGTGGCCATCTTCGTGACGCTGATCGTACTGGTCGTGCGTGAGGGGCTGGCCGGGACCGAGGCGACTGGCGCCCTCTGGATGGGGCGAATGGAGGCGGTCATCTGGGGCCTCGCCATGCTGACGGTGGTGCTCACCTTGACCAGCGGCGTCTCCTTCCTCTGGCGGCACCGCCGCCTGATCCTCAATCTCTGATGCGCACGATCGCGACCGTCTGCGGGCTCGGCCGATCGCCGGTGGCGCCTGGCACGCTGGGCTCCCTGGCGGGGCTCGCGCTCATCTGGATTCTGCGGGAGTCGGCAGGGCAGCAGGCGGCCGGCTGCGGCGTGGCGATCGGACTGGCGCTGTGGAGCGCTGGTCCCACGGCGCGGGCGATGGGGCAGCCCGATCCGCGCGCCGTTGTGATTGATGAGCTGGCCGGCATGATGGTCGCGCTGGCCTGGCTGCCGGCGCAGGGCCGGATCTATCTGGCGGGCTTCGCGCTCTTTCGGCTGCTGGACATCGCCAAGCCCTTTCCGATCGGCTGGCTGCAGCGCCTGCCGGGCTCCCTGGGAATCGTCGCGGATGATCTGGCCGCGGGGCTGGCGGCGAATCTCGCCCTCCGGGCGGCGCTTTTCCTCTTGACTTGAAGTCCCTTCGGCCCTATCCTGCCCGCGTGATGCGGACAGAGCGGGGTTTCACCCTGCTGGAGCTTCTCGTGGTGGTCATCATCGTGGCGGTGCTCGGCGCCGTCGCGTCGGTCCTATTCACCGGGGCCGTCCAGCGAAGCCGCGAGGCCGAGCCGCAGAATCTCCTCGGAACCCTGCTGCTGGCGGAGCTGGGCTACTATACGGAGCATGGGACCTTCACAACCAGCATTCCGGGGCTCAATCCGCCGCCGGCAGGCGCCGACCGATACAACTACAACGTGACCAGCGCGGACACGCAAAGCGCCACCGCCACCATTGCCGGCAGCGTCCCTGCCACCAACGGGTTGAACTTCACCGGAACGGTCTTCAATAGCGGAAGGCGCATCATCGCCCGGACCGGCGCAGGAGCGGGCGGCGGCGGAGGAGGAGGAGGAGGAGGAGGAGGAAAGTAGCCGGCTTACTGGCCTGCGCGCTTCTGCTGATTCTCAGTTTCCCACCGTGGGACCTCGGGTGGCTCGCATGGGTTGCCTTTGTTCCGCTCCTCCTTCGTTTTGAATCCAGCTCACTCTACGATCTTCTCCTGCTGAGTTTCATCTGCGGGTTCGCCTTCTTCATGGGATCCCTCTATTGGCTGGGCGGCTCCACCCTCCGCGGTCACGTGGTGCTGAGCGCCCTGCTTGCAGTTGCCTTCATGATCTGGGGCGGCCTGATCCACGGGCCTTTGCGCCGGGGCGGCGGGCGGCTCCTGTGGGTCGTTCCGACCGCCTGGATCTTCACGGAGTTCCTGCGGGGGAACCTCTTTTCCGGATTTGGATGGAACCTGCTGGCGCACACCCAGTGGAGGTGGCCCCGCCTGATTCAGATCGCGGATCTGGCAGGGGCATACGGCGTCTCGTTCCTGGTCATGATGGTGAACACCGGCATCTACCTCGTTTGGAGGAGGAGGGTGAGCCGGCGGACGGCGGCCGCGGCGGTTGGGCTTTGCCTGCTGGCGACGTTGGGGTACGGGACCCTGCGTCTGGGGCAGGTGAGCGGGCAGCTTTCCGCAGGAGAGGGTTCGTTCCGGGTTGCGGTTCTCCAGGGCAACATCCCCCAGGAGCTGAAGTGGGCGCCCGCCTGCCGTGAGGCGATCTGGGGCCGTTACGAGCGGCTGACCCGCCAGGCGGCGAGGATCCGGCCGGACCTCATCGTCTGGCCGGAAACCTCGGTGCCGACGTACCTTCCGGACGCGCAGGCCCTCGCGCGCCTGCAGCGGCTGGCCCGATCCATCGGGACGCCGCTCCTGTTCGGCGTGCCGACCCGCGCCGCAGGCGAGGCCCATTTCAACAGCGCCGTCCTCCTGGGGGCGCAGGGGGACCTCATCGAGCGCCACGACAAGATTCACCTGGTCCCCTATGGGGAGTACACCCCGCTCAAGCCCTGGCTCAGTTGGGCGGGAGGGCTGTCTCCGTCGCAGGAAACGGTACCGGGCGGGCGGTTCACCGTCTTCAAATCAGTACCAGGTACGGTCTCCGTACCTGGGACCGAACGCCGTGGCGGAACGATCCCGCCCTTCGGGGTCCTGATCTGCTTCGAGGACCTGTTCCCGGACCTCTACCGCCGGTTTGTGCACAGCGGCGCCAGGTGGCTTCTGGTCATCACCAACGATGCCTGGTTCGAGCGGTCCGCCGCTTCCCTGCAGCACCTTCAGGCCTCCGTCTTCCGGGCGGTGGAAGGCCGCCACTGGGTGGCCCGCTCGGCCAACACCGGCTGGACCGGCTTTATCGATCCAGCGGGCCGGCTGTCGCGATTTCCAGCGCAGCTTCCACGCTTCGAATCCGGATGGGCGTGGGCGGACCTGCGGGAGGTCTCGATCCCGACGCCTTACGTCCATTGGGGGAACTGGCTGGTCTTCCTCGGGGTGATCTGTCTGTCAGCCCAGCGGAAGCTCCGCGAGGGCGCGGTAGACCGGGCCCTGCGGGGAAAGGACAGACCGGAATAGGACCGCGCGGCGCACCTCAACCCGATCGCTTGGGCCAAAGCGGGTTTCCCTGAGCCGCTGGACGAGCGGGCCCAGGCCTGCTGGCGAGCGGACCCGGCCGATGGTCAGGTGGGCGGAGAAAGGCCGCTCCCCGGACGGAAATCCGAGCCGGCTGCAGGCCTCTTCCACGCCGGCGGCCAGCTCTTCCAACGGCTGCCTGCCTTCCTTTATGCCGGTCCAGAGCACGCGGGGGTGCTGGTTTTGGGGGAAGGCACCCAGCCCCTCCATTGAGATCGAGAACGGCCGGGCCTCCGCAGCGGCCTGGCGGAGAGCGCCGGTGAGAGCAGCCACCTTTTCCTCGGCTGTCTCGCCGAGGAACTTCAGGGTCAGGTGCAGATTCTCCGGCTCGACCCATTTGACGTCGGCACCGGAGCGGCGCAGCTCTGCCTGCAGCGCAGCCACCTCCGCGCGCGCCTGCTCGCTCAGCTCAACCGCCACGAATAACCGCATCAACGGGCGGGGATGAGGTGGAGGCGCAGCAGGTTCAGCGCCGCCTGGGAGGCCTTGAACTGGATCACCTGCCGCTCGCCGGTGAAGCGAAAGCGCCATGCCCGGTTGCCGCCCCTGCCGCTTAAGGCGATCCAGACCAGCCCCACCGGCTTGGCGCGGCTGCCGCCGGTCGGGCCTGCGATGCCGGTCACCGAGAGTCCCACATGCGCGGGGATGAGCTTACGGATTCGGCCGGCGAGGTCCGAGGCGACCTGCGGGCTGACCGCCCCGAACCGGCGCAGGAGGGAGCCCGGCACCCCGATCGGCCGCTCCTTGGCGGAATTGGCGTACGCGACCACCCCTCCCCGGAAATAGTCCGAGGCGCCGGGGATCCGGGTGATCCGCTCTGCGACGAGGCCGCCGGTGCAGGATTCCGCGATACTCAGGTTCAGTTTCCTTTTTCGCAGGAGGCGGCCGACCACCTCCTCCAGCGTTTCGTCGTCCGCGCCAAAGATTCCGTTTCCGAGCCGGGAGCGGATCCGGCGCTCCACGCGGCGGATAAGCGCTCTCGCGGCTCTCGGGTTCCGGGCGCGCGCGGTGATCCTCAAATCCACCTGAGCCGGATGCGCGTAGATTCCGACGGTCACCGGCCCGGCCAGCGCCAGCAGATCCCGAACCCGCGCATCCACCTCCGACTCCGTGAGGCCGGTGCTCTTCAACGTCCGCGAGAGGATGACCCCGCGGCCGGCATGCCGGCGCAGCAGCGGGACGAGGTGGCGCTGGACCATGGGGATCAGCTCCGCGGGCGGACCGGGCAGGGCGACGAGGACTTTGGGGACTTTGGGGTCTGACCCCGCGGGGTCAGACCCCTTCAGGTTTTGGATTTTGAGGAGGAACCCCGGTGCGGTTCCCACGCTGTTAGGGAAGACGGAGGCGCCCCGCGGCAGGAGCGCCTGCCGGAGATTGGAGGCTGGCATCGGGATCCCGATTCTCCTGAACCTTGCCTGGATGGCGCGCCGAGTCGCCGGATGCGGGATGAGCTTGCGGCGGGCGACGCGCGCGATCGTCCCCAGCGTGACATCGTCCACCGTGGGGCCGAGCCCCCCACAGGTGATCACGAGGTCCGCGCGCCGGAGGCCGGTCCGGAGCGCCTGCGCGAGGCGCCCGGGATTGTCGCCGACAGTGACCTGCCGGCGGCAGGGGATCCCCAGGCCCGCCAGGACCCGGCCGAGGAAGGCGGTGTCCTGGTTGACGGTGAAGCCCAGAAGCAGCTCCGTCCCGACGGCGATCAGCTCCGCGTTCATCGCTTACCCTTCGGCTCTCATCGCTTCCCTTATAGCACAGTTCCGGCGGCGGAGGTACGGGCTACAGTATGCAAATAATATGCGTTATTGACAAAATCCCAAGCGTGTAGTATCAGGGTGGGTCGGCGTTTTCGATTCGGCTACCGTTCCTTGACCACCCGAAGAGGAGGGAGATATAATGGAGGCTTTGGAAAAGGCGACAGAGGTGAACATGGCGAGAGCAAAGGCAAAAGAGGCACAGCAGCAGAAGGCGTCGGCAGGACCGTCTTCAGCAGCGGCAGCGGCGAAGGACGGGAAGGAGAGGAGCAAGGCCCTGGAGCTGGCCCTCTCGCAGATCGAGCAGCATTTCGGAGAGGGCTCCATCATGAAGCTCGGAACCCACACGCACTCCCACGTCGAGGCCGTCCCCACGGGGTCGCTCGCGTTGGACCTGGCGCTGGGGGTGGGCGGGCTTCCCCGCGGGCGGGTGACGGAAGTCTTCGGGCCCGAGGCGTCCGGCAAGACGACGCTGACCCTCTCGGTGATCGCCGAGGCGCAGCGCCGCGGCGGGGTGGCGGCGTTCATCGACGCGGAGCATGCGTTCGACCCGACCTACGCGAAGAAGATCGGGGTCAATCTGGATGAGCTCCTGATCAGCCAGCCGGACACCGGCGAGCAGGCGCTGGAGATCGCCGACATGCTGATCCGCTCCAACGCCATCGACGTGATCGCGGTCGACTCGGTCGCGGCCCTGGTGCCCCGGGCGGAGATCGAGGGGGAGATGGGAGACTCCTTCGTGGGCCTGCAGGCGCGGCTCATGTCCCAGGCGCTGCGGAAGCTCACCGGCGCCATCGCCAAGTCCAAGACGTCCCTCATCTTCATCAACCAGCTCCGGGAGAAGATCGGAATAATGTACGGGAACCCGGAGACGACGCCGGGGGGGAGGGCCCTCAAGTTCTATGCCTCGGTCCGGCTGGACATCCGCCGGATCGAGCATCTCAAGCAAGGGGAGCGCGTGGTGGGGGGCCGGGTGCGGGTGCGTGTGGTGAAGAACAAGGTGGCCCCGCCGTTCCGGCAGGCCGAGTTCGAGATCCTGCATGAGGAGGGGATCTCCCGGCTGGGCGATCTCATTGATGTGGGAACGCAGCTGGGCCTGGTGCAGAAGACAGGAACGTGGCTGACGTACGGCGACCTGAAGCTGGGGCAGGGCCGGGAGAACGCGCGGCACTTCATCCGGGAGAACCCGAACCTGCTCTCCGAGCTCGAGAAGAAGCTCCGCCAGATCATTGTTTCTTCTCATCCGTCCGCGGGCGCGATGGCAGCGGCCCCGGTGGGTGGAGGGGCGCCGGCCGCCTGAGCTCGGACCGGCTTCAGGAAGTCCCGCTTCCCGCTGATACGCGGGATTCTCCCGGATGAAAACTTCGAGGAAATCGCGGGACTTCCCTGGATGAAAACTTACAGGAAGTCACTGCAGCGTGTCGCGGGGTCCCGCCCACGGGCCGCGCGGCACGCTGTTTTGCTCAAGGCGAGATAAGAGCCGGCACTGAATCTTCAGGAGGAAAGGATGGTCAGAAGGGAATCGGCCGTTCTCCCGTTCGTCGCTCTCATCGGAACCGTTCTGGCGGCGCTGTCGACCGCCGGCCCGGCGGAGGCGCAGGCCCCCGATCCGGCCCGGGAGCTTGAGCAGCGCTTCATCCAGGTGGCCAGGAGGGTCGGCCCGGCGGTGGTTTCCATCTCGACGGAGGCGGTGGAGCGCCGGCCCATGCGGCGGCCCCGCTTCCGGGGATCCCCCTTCTCCGGGTTTGAGGAGGATCTGTTCGAGCACTTCTTCCGGGATTTCTTCGGGGAGATGCCGGAGCAGGAGTTCCGCCAGAGGGGCCTGGGGACGGGGGTCATCATCGATTCCGAGGGATACATCCTCACCAACGAGCACGTGGTGCATGGGGCGGACAGGGTGGTGGTGACGCTGCCGGACGGCCGGGAATTCCGCGGCCAGATCAAGGGCACCGACTTCCGCTCGGACCTGGCGGTCATCCGGATTGACGCGAAGGAGCTGCCGGCCGCGGAGCTGGGGGATTCGGAGAAGGTGGTGAGCGGCCAGTGGGCGATCGCGGTCGGGAACCCCTTCGGATGGGCCGTGGGAGGGACCGAGCCCACGATCACCGTCGGGGTGGTCTCCGCCCTGCACCGCTCGATTCGGATGGGCCGCATGGATCGGGACTACTCGGATCTCATCCAGACCGACGCGGCGATCAATCCGGGCAACAGCGGCGGGCCGCTGGTGAACCTGGCCGGCGAGGTGATCGGGATCAACGTGGCCATCTTCTCCACCACCGGCGGTTATCAGGGGATCGGTTTTGCCATCCCGGTCAACTCCGCCAAGGCGATCGTGGGAGAGCTGATCGAGGGCAAGAAGATCCTCTACGGTTGGCTCGGGGTCCACATCCAGGATGTCAACGAGGAGCTTGCCCGGGCATTCCAGCTTTCCGGCCGGGAGGGGGCGATCGTGATCCGGGTTATTCCCGATTCCCCGGCGGAGAAGGCGGGCCTGCGCGACGGGGACGTCATCGTCGCGTATGCCGGCGAGCCGGTCAAGAATGTCCGTGAGCTGCTCAAGCTGAGCGGGCGAACCCGGGTGGGCCAGAAAGTGAATCTGCAGGTGATCCGCGAGGGGAAGGAGCTCCGGGTTCCGGTGGAGGTCGGGGAGCGGCCGCAGGAGTTGGCGGCCTGGGGCGAGCGCGGGCAGGGGAGTTGGCGCGGGCTGGAGGTGAGCGGCCTGACCCCGGAGCTCGCACAGCAATTCCAGGTTCCGTTCGCCGAGGGGGTCATCGTGACCCAGGTGGAGCCAGGCTCCCCGGCGGACGAGGCGGGTCTGCGGATCGGGGATCTTGTCCTGGAGGTGAACCGCCGGCGGGTCCGGTCGGTTCAGGAGTTCGCCCAGGCCGCTGCATCCATCCGCGGGGATGCCCTCCTCAAAGCCCGGCGGGGCTTCTTCGTCGTTCGAGAAGGAAACTAGTGGCGGTCGAGCTATCGCCTGGGAAGGCGCGATCCCATGCCCTGCGCCTGCTGAAGTTCCGTCCCCGGTCGGAGGGGGAGCTCCGCCTGCGGCTGACGCGCAAGGGGTTCTCTCAGGAGATCGGCGAGGCGGTCCTCGCGGAGCTGAAACGGACCGGTTTGGTGGATGACCGCCGGTTCGCCTCTTACTTTGTGTCGCAGGCGATCAGCTCCAAGCCGGTCGGAAGGCGGGCGCTGACCCAACGCCTGCGCGCGCTGGGGGTCGGATCCGAGCTGGCGGCTCAGGCGGTGGAGCAGGGGACGGCCGGGCAGGACGAGCTGGAGCTGGCCAGGGCCGTGGCGGCCAAACGGCTCCCACGGCTGAGGGGACTCAGGCCCGATGCGCTGCGGCGGCGCCTCTTCGGCTATCTAAGCCGGCGGGGGTTCTCCGGTGAGGTGGCGCACCAGGTGGTCCGGGAGATGATCTCGTGACCGGCTCGGAGCTGCGCGGACAATTTCTTGATTTCTTCCGGGAGCGGAAACACGCGATCCTCCCCGGCGATTCCCTGATTCCGGCCAAGGATCCCACCCTGCTTTTTACAGGCGCGGGGATGAACCAGTTCAAGGTCTATTTCCTCGGCTTAAGGAGGGACCTGAAGCGGGCGGCCACCTGCCAGAAATGCTTCCGGACCGGAGATGTGGAGAAGGTGGGGCAGACCGCCGGGCACCTCACCTTCTTTGAGATGCTGGGGAACTTCTCCTTCGGCGACTACTTCAAGCGGGAGGCCTGCGCCTGGGCGTGGGAGTTCCTGACCGGCCGGCTGGGGCTCGACCCGGAGCGGCTGTGGGCGACGGTGTACGAATCGGATGAGGAGGCGGCCGCCATCTGGCGGGAGGTGGCGGCGCTGCCGGAGGATCGGATCGTCCGGTTCGGGGCGAAGGAGAACTTCTGGCCCTCCGACGCGCCGGCGGAGGGGCCCGACGGGCCGTGCGGCCCCTGCTCCGAGCTGCATTGGGATTACCGGAGGTGCGTGGTCGGAAAGCACTGCCCGGATCCGGATCACTGCGGGCCCGGCTGTCCCTGCGGCCGCTTCGCCGAGGTCTGGAACCTGGTCTTCACGCAGTACGACCGGCAGCCCAACGGGGAGCTTCTGCCGTTGCCGGCGAAGAACATCGACACCGGCATGGGGCTGGAGCGCCTGGCGGCGGTCGCCCAGGACAAGATGAGCGTCTTTGAAACCGATCTCTTCGAGCCGCTCGTCGAGGCGACGGTGCGGCTGCTGCGGGAGGAGGCGCCGGGGATCCTCCGGGTGGATCAGCGGGCTTCCGTGTGCGCCATCTGCGACCATGCCCGGGCGCTCGCCTTCCTCATCGCCGACGGTGTGGTGCCCTCAAACGACGGCAGGGGCTATGTGCTTCGGATGCTCCTGAGGCGCGCGGCGCGGGCCGGAAGGGGCTTGGGTCTGCAGAAGCCCTTTGTCTATCGGCTGGTGCCGGTGGTTGCCAGGACAATGGAAGGCGCCTATCCGGAGCTCAGCCACCGGCGGGAAGGGATCGCGCAGGTGATCCTGGCCGAGGAGCAGCGCTTCTGCGAGACGCTCGAGGAGAAGATCCCCCTCTTGAAGGAGGAGGTCAGGAGGATCAAGCTCGCGGCGCAGGCGGCGGGCAGGGCGGCGACGGCCCCGGCGCTTCCGGCTGATCTGGCCGCGCGGTTCTACGACACCCATGGGATCTCCTACGAGGAAATCGTCCAGGCGACGAAGGAAGAGCAGGTCCGGCCTCCGACGAAGGAAGCGTTCGATAAGGCGCTGGAGCAGATCCAGGCCAAGTCGAAGGAGGCCTCCGCCTTCGGCGGCGCCATCTTCGCGAAGGAGGCGGTGCACGACCTGGTCGCAGGCCTCCGGGCAGCGACCGAGTTTGTGGGATATGATCAGCTCACAGGCCAGGGAAAGGTGATCGCCCTCATCCAGGAGAACCGCCTGGTGGATCAGGCGAGGGCCCCGGCGGCCGTGGGGGTCATCCTGGACCGGTCCCCCTTCTACGGGGAGGCCGGCGGTCAGGTAGGCGATACCGGCGTGCTGCAGGCGCCGGAGGCGAAGCTCCGGGTGACCGACACGCAATGGGTGGGAAGCCTGCTCCTCCATCAGGGACAGATTCTCGAGGGGCGGATCCGGGTCAGCGACGTGGTGAGCGCTCAGGTGGATGGCGAGCGCCGGAGGCAGATCGCCCGGAACCACACCGGCACCCACCTGCTGCACGCCGCCCTGAGGAAGGTGCTGGGGAGCCACGTGGTGCAGGCCGGTTCCCTCGTGGCGCCGGATCACCTGCGCTTCGACTTCTCGCACGGCCGGGCCCTGGCGGCGACGGAAAGGGAGTCGGTGGAGTCGTTGGCCAACGAGTGGATCGGGGCGAACCTGGCCGTCTCGGTGGTCCGGATGCCGCTGGAGGAGGCCCGCCGGTCGGGCGCCCTGGCCTTCTTCGCAGACACGTACGGTACCACGGTGCGTGTGGTGGAGATCGGCGGCGTCTCCAGAGAGCTCTGCGGCGGGACGCACCTGAAGGCGAGCGGGGAAGTGGGACTGCTGACGATTGCGGAAGAGGGCTCCATCTCCTCCGGCGTCCGCCGGATCGAGGCCCTCTCCGACCAGGCCGCCTTGGATTCCCTGAAGGCGGAGGTGGCCCGATTGGAGGAGGAGCATGCGCGGCTGGTGAAACGAGGCCAGCAGCTGGAGATGGAGAGGAAATCCTTGAAGGTCAAGGGTGCGGTCTAGTGGGCGCTGCCGCCGGGCGGGCCGACCTGGAATCCCTCCGAAAGGAGGCGGCCCGATTGCGGGAGGAGAATGGGTGTCTGGAGAAGCAGAACAGGCAGACGGAGAAGGAGATCCTTCAGATGAAGGCCCAGGGAGCCCAGGCACAGGCGCGGAATGTCCCCGCCCGCCCCGCCGGCTCCTTCCGCCTTTACTCGGCGATCTTTCCGGAGCCGATGGATCCTGCGGGCTTAAGGGCTTGCGCAGACGGGATCCGCAGAGGCGATCCCGAGGCGATCATCTTCCTCTGTGACCCGCAAGGATTCTGCGTGGCGGCCTCCGGCGGGGCCGCCCGGATGAAGGGGATCACCGCCCAGGAGATGCTCAAGCTTTCCACCGGGGTCGCGGGCGGCTCGGGGGGAGGCCGGCCGGAGCTGGCCCAGGGCCGGCTCCGGGAGCCCGGGCGGTTCGACGAGGTGCGCCGGCGGCTGGAGCAGCTCATCCAGGAGCGTTCGCGGTAGGGATGCGGGTCATTCGGGTTCGGGGCAGGGACTGGGATCGGCTGGTGCAGCGCGGCTTTCTGCGGCGGCCGCGCGTCGAGGAGAAGGTGCGCCGGATCGTGGAGGCGGTGCGGGCCGAGGGGGACGAGGCGCTCCTGCGCTACACGCGGCGCTTCGACCGGGTGAAACTCAAGGCGAGGCAGCTCCGGGTCACCGAGACGGAGACCTCCGCGGCGTTCCAGAACATCCCGCCGGAGTTCGTGGCCTCCCTGAAGCGGGTGATCGAGAACGTGGAGCGCTTCCACCGCAGGTCGGTGAAGCGGCCGTGGAGGATGCGGGACGAGAACGGCGTGGTGTTGGGGGAGCAGCCGATTCCCCTGGAGCGGGTGGGGGTTTACATCCCTTCCGGCACGGCGCCCCTGGTCTCCACCGTCTACATGACGGTCCTGCCGGCCCGCATCGCCGGCGTGAAGGAGATCCTGCTGGCGACCCCGCCGAAGCCGGATGGATCGGTGGACCCGCACATCCTGGTGGTGGCGAATCTCCTCAAGGTGAACGCCGTCTACAAGATGGGCGGGGCGCAGGCGATTGCGGCATTCGCGTTCGGCACGAAGACGATCCCGAAGGTGGACAAGATCGTCGGGCCCGGCAACGCCTACGTGACGGAGGCGAAGCGCCAGGTGTACGGCTACGTGGGCATCGACATGACGGCGGGCCCGACGGAGATCGCCGTGATCGCCAACCAGCACGCGAACCCGGAGTTTGTGGCGAAGGATCTGGAGGCGGAGAACGAGCACCATCAGGGGCTGGCCGTGCTCATCACCCCCTCCAAGGCGCTGGCCCGCGTCATCCGGCAGAGGGTGGGGCGCGGCTACATCATCCTGGTCCGGAGCCTGGCGGAGGCGGCCGAGGCGGCGAATGCCCTGGCGCCGGAGCATCTGGAGATTCAGGTTCGGCGTCCGGAGGCGCTGGTCCGCAAGATCCGCACCGCCGGGGCGATCTTCGTCGGGCCCTATTCCCCTGCTTCCGTCGGGGACTACGCGGCCGGCCCCAGCCACGTCCTGCCGACGGGTGGGACCGGCAGGTTCTTCTCCGGGCTGGGGGTGGGGGACTTCATGAGGGTGACCCATGTGATCGGCTACACCCGCAAGGCGCTGGAGGCCGACCGGGAGATGATCCAGCGCCTGGCCACCATCGAAGGCCTGACCCGGCACTGGGAATCGGTCCAGGCCCGCCTCGACCAGGATGAGTGAGATGAGCAGGCACAGGCGTGTGGCGGAGGTGCGGCGCGACAGCAAGGAGGTGAAGATCCGCGGGCGGCTCTGCCTCGATGGCAGCGGGCGGTACGCGATCGCCAGCGGGATCCCATTCCTCGACCACATGCTGGAGCTGATGGCCAAGCACGGCCTGTTCGACCTCCGGCTCACGGCCCAAGGGGACCTGCAGGTGGACCTCCACCACACCAACGAGGATCTGGGGCTGGCGCTGGGAGAGGCGTTCCGGCGGGCGCTCGGGGGAAAGACGGGAATCCGCCGGATGGGGTCGGCGTTCGTGCCGATGGATGAGACGCTCGCCCGGGTGCGGGTGGTGGTGGACTTAAGCGGCCGGCCGCACCTCCAGATGCGTTGGGGCACGGGCCGGAAGGCGAGCTCGTACCGGCGCGGGAGGGCGCACGCCGCGCACCTGGCGTACGACCTGGACGATGCCCGGCATTTTCTGGAGAGCTTCGTGCGGGCGAGCGGTGTGACGCTGCATGCCGACGTGCTCAAGGCCGGCGGGGACATCCACCATCTGCTGGAATCGGTCTTCAAGGCGCTCGGGCGGGCCCTGCGCGATGCGGTGGAGCTTGACCCGCGCGTGCGCGGCGTTCCCTCCACGAAAGGCCGGCTGTGATTGCGGTCGTGGACTATGGGATGGGGAACCTGGGCTCGGTCGTGAAGGCCTGCCGGCTGCTTGGAGCCCGGGTTCGGGTGACGGATCGGCCCGCCGACATCCGGCAGGCGAAAGGGGTCATCTTTCCGGGCGTGGGGGCCTTCGGGGCGGCGATGCGGGAGCTGCGCAGGCGCAAGCTGCTGGATCCTCTCCGGAGATACCTCCGGGCGGACCCTCCCCGGCCCTTTCTGGGGTTGTGCCTCGGGATGCAGCTCCTCTTCGACTCGAGCGAGGAGTCGCCGGGGGTGAAAGGGCTGGGCCTGTTTCCGGGGCGGGTGCGGCGGTTTCCGGCGCGGAGGAACCTCAAGGTTCCGCACATGGGATGGAATCAGATCGAGAGGAGGGTGCGGCGGACCGCGCAGGATCCGCTTCTGCGGGGTGTGCCGGACGGGGCGTTCATGTATTTCGTGCACAGCTTCTATGTCGAGCCGCACAGGCAGGATGGTCCCGGTGGGGTTTCCAATGTCTCTGCCTGGACGAGGTATGGCCTTAAGTTTCCGTCGGTGTATTGGAACAGCGTCAACATCTGGGCGACGCAGTTTCATCCGGAGAAAAGTCAGCGCTGGGGGTTGCGGATCCTCAAGAACTTCATAAAGGAGTGCGCATGCTGATCGTTCCTGCAATTGATCTGAAGGGGGGAAAGGTGGTGCGGCTGGTGCGGGGGGATTTCTCCGAGGAGCTGGTGTACGGGGACGATCCGGTGGCCGTGGCCAAGCGCTGGGTGGAGGCCGGGGCCGGGCGGCTGCACGTGGTGGACCTGGACGGGGCGCTCACCGGGACACCCCGGCACCTGGAGATGATCTCCAAGATCGCCCACAGCGTCAGCATTCCGCTCCAGTCCGGAGGCGGGATCCGGACCCTCGATGGGATCGTGAAATTCCTGGAGGCCGGCGTCGCCCAGGTCATCATCGGAACCAAGGCCTGTCTGGACGAGGCATTCGTGACCCAGGCGGTCCGCGCGCACGGCGAAAAGGTCGCCGTGGCGGTGGATTCGGTGCAGGGGCGGGTCGCCATCGAGGGGTGGGTGCGCAAGGAATACATGAAGCCCGGGCCCCTGATCCGCCGGCTGCTCCAGCAGGGTGTGAAGACGATCCTCTACACGGACGCCTCCCGGGACGGAACCCTCACCGGCCCCGCCGTCGAAGGATTGCGGGAGATCCTCAGCCAGGTCGGGAAGAAGGCCGCCTTCTTCGCCTCGGGCGGGATCGGCTCGGTGGAGGATCTGATGAAGCTGAAATCCCTCGAGCCCCTCGGGCTGGACGGGGTGATCGTGGGCCGTGCGCTCTACGACGGAAAGATCAACCTGAAAGAGGTCATCCCCCTGTGCTCGCCAAGCGAATCATCCCCTGTCTCGACGTCAAGGCCGGCCGGGTCGTCAAAGGGATCCGCTTCGTCCGGCTGAGGGATGCCGGCGATCCGGTCGAGGCCGCCCGGCGGTACGAGGCGGAGGGCGCGGATGAGCTGGTCTTCCTCGACATCACCGCCTCCGCGGAAGGGCGGCGGACGAGGGCGGAGCTGGCCCGGCGGGTCTCCGAGGTTCTCTTCATCCCCTTCACCGTGGGGGGCGGGATCGGCTCCGCGGAGGAGATCCGGGAGCTGCTCGCGAACGGTTGCGACAAGGTTTCAGTGAACACGGCCGCTGTGCGGGATCCCTCGCTGATCACGCGGGCGGCGAGGAGGTTCGGCAGCCAGTGTGTGGTCGTGGCCATCGACGCGAAGCGCCGGTCTGGTGCCAGGATTAATCCTGGCACCAAAAAGTGGGAGGTGTACGTGCGGGGGGGGCGCACCCCCGCCGGCCTGGATGCGGTGGCATGGGCGCGGGCCGCTGAGCGCCGCGGGGCGGGTGAGATCCTGCTCACCTCCATGGACTGCGACGGCACGCAGGCGGGGTACGATCTGGAGCTGACGCGGGCGGTGGCGCAGGCGGTGCGGATCCCGGTGATTGCCTCGGGAGGGGCGGGGAATCTCACGCATCTGGCGGAGGCGCTGACGACCGGGCAGGCGGATGCGGCGTTGGCGGCCTCGATCTTTCACTTTGGCACCTTTTCGATTCCACAGGCGAAGCGGTTCCTGAAGCGTCGGGGAATTCCCGTGAGGTTATCGTGAAGAAAAGCTGGTGGCAGGCGGTGAAGTTTGACAGACAAGGGCTCATCCCGGCCATCGTCCAGGATGCGCGCAGTGGGGAGGTCCTCATGGTGGCCTACATGAATCGGCAGGCGCTCGTGAAAACGCTCCGGACAGGGAAGAGCCATTTCTACTCCCGCTCGCGGGGCAAGCTCTGGCTGAAAGGGGAAACCTCCGGCCACGTCCAGCACGTCCGGCGCATCTATCTGGACTGCGATGGGGATGCCCTGCTGGTGAAGGTCCGGCAGGTGGGTGGGGCCTGCCACACCGGTTATCGGAGCTGTTTCTTCAGGAACGGAACAGGCGGCAAGCGGTGGAGACCGATCGGGCGCCGGCTGTTCGACCCGGAGCGCGTCTATGCCAAGGGATCGGGCTGAGGTCCGGCCAAGCTTTGAGGAGTTCCTCCGGCTGGCCAGGCGAGGGAATGTGATCCCCGTCTACCGGGAGATCCTGGCCGATTTCGAGACGCCGCTGTCCGCGTATCTCAAGCTGGCCGGGCGGGGCCCTTCCTATCTCCTGGAGTCGGTGGAGGGGGGGGAGCGGCTCGGCCGCTACTCCTTCCTGGGCTCTTCGCCGGCGATGGTGATCGAGTCCCGGGGGTCGCAGATGCGGCTCACCAGCCGAGGCCGAACGCGGAGATGGGTGACCCGGACCGACCCGTTCCGGGAGCTGGAGCAGCTCCTGCGGCCGTATCGAAGCGTGGAGGTTCCCGGCCTGCCGCGTTTCTGCGGCGGCTTTGTCGGATACGCCGGCTACGATACGGTCCGCTTCCTTGAGCCGGTCGGCGACCCCAAGCCGGACCGGCTCAGGGTTCCGGACAGCGTCTGGCTGCTGAGCGACACCCTGGTGGTATTCGACCACCTGGAGCATCTCCTGCAGGTGGTGGCCAATGCCATCCTCCCGCAGGGATCCGCCGGCTCGTTGGTCCGGAGGGCCCGGGCTGCCTATGCGGGGGCGCTGAGCCGCCTCGACCGGATGACCCGCGCGCTGAGACAACCGCTCCCCCCCCGCCTGGTACGGCGTACCCGGACCCATGCCGGTACGCCGTACCGAACGCGGTCCAGGTACGTCCTGCCGGATGTGAAATCCAACATGAGTGCGGGGATGTTCACCGCGGCGGTTCGGGAAGCCAAGCGGGCGATCGCCGCAGGGGAGGCGATCCAGATCGTCCTCTCGCAGCGGTTCGAGGTGCCGGTGACGGCCCGGCCGTTCGAGATCTATCGGGCGCTGCGCTCCCTCAACCCGTCCCCCTACATGTTCCACCTGGACCTGGGCGGCTTCGCGCTGGTGGGCTCCTCCCCGGAGATCCTGGTCCGGTGCGAGGATGGGGTCGTGGAGGCGCGGCCGATCGCCGGCACCCGCCGGCGCGGCAGGACGCCGGCGGCGGATCTCAGGATCGAGGAGGGGCTCCGGCGAAACGCGAAGGAGCGGGCGGAGCACCTCATGCTGGCGGACCTGGGGCGGAATGACGTGGGGCGGGTTTGCGAATACGGAACGGTCAAGGTGAGCGATCTCATGACGGTGGAGCGGTACTCGCACGTCATGCACCTGGTCAGCCGCGTGGAGGGCCGGCTGCGCCGCGGCCGGGGCGCCTTCGACCTCTTTCGGGCGGCCTTCCCGGCCGGCACAGTGACCGGGGCGCCCAAGGTCCGCGCGATGCAGCTCATCAACACGTTGGAAGCGGACGCCCGCGGGCCGTATGCCGGGGCGGTGGGCTATTTCGGCTTCAACGGGAACCTCGACACCTGCATCACGATCCGGACGGTCCTGGTCAAGGACGGCAGGGCCTTCGTCCAGGCGGGCGCCGGGATCGTGGCCGACTCCCAGCCGCGGCGGGAGTACCAGGAGACCCGCAGCAAGGCGGCAGGGATGCTGGAAGCGATCCGCCTGGCGGAACGCGGCCTGATCTGAAACCGAGGAGGGCTCAAGGGATGGGCACGACCGCTCTGATCGTGGAGATTCTGGTGATTGGGATCCAAGCCGGGACGACGGTTCTGTTGTGGGCCATCGGGATGCTGGGCTATGGCGTCCTCCATAAGCCGCTCTCCCTGCTGGATGCCCATGGGGGGGCCTGGCGGTGGCTCCCCATCCTGGCGGTTGTCGCTGTGGCGGCCTGTTACACGCTGGGGATCCTGGTGGACCGGATCTCCATGATCCTTTTCTACGAGCTTCGCGTGCGGCTGAGAGCGCCGTTCCGGTGGCTGGAGCGACGGGTCAAGGAGCCGACGCGGGCGGACGAGGTGCTGGTGCGCGTCCTGAAGGATGAAAAGGAGCTCACGCCGTTTCTGAACGATTTTCGCAGCCGCCTGCGGATTGCGCGGGCGACGGTGTTTCATCTCATCCTGATCTGTCTGGCGTTTTTCGGCAGCCCGCACCTGCATGCCCTGCTGCCGCGGCGGCCCGGGGCGCTGCTCTTTGTAGAGCTGCTGGGGTCGGTTCTGGCGCTGGCGATCCTGCTGGGATGGGCGATCCTTCAGGTGACCTACGAGGAACGCCTCCGACAGGTGGAGGAGCTCCGTTTGGGGAAGAGATGAAGCAGCGGATCCTGATGGTCGACAACTACGACTCCTTCACCTACAACCTCGTCCAGTACCTGGGCGAGCTGGGGCAGGAGCTCGTCGTCTACCGGAACGATGCCCTGACGCTGGACCGGATCCGGCGCCTGAAACCGGATCGGATCGTCATCTCCCCCGGGCCCGGCTCGCCGAAGGACGCCGGCATCTCCAATGAGGTGATCCGGGAGCTGGGGCCGCGGATCCCGGTGCTCGGCGTCTGCCTGGGACACCAGTGCATCGGCGCGGTCTTTGGGGGACGGGTGGAGAGGAACTTCCGGCTCATGCACGGCAAGACCAGCCCCATCCATCACGACGGGAAAGGGCTCTTCCGGGGCCTGCCCGATCCCTTTGAGGCGACCCGGTACCATTCGCTGGTCGTCCGGCGGGAGGGACTGCCGCAGGAGCTGGAGATCACCGCCTGGACCAAGGAGAAGGAGATCATGGGGTTGAGGCACAGGCGGTATCCGATCCACGGCGTCCAGTTTCATCCGGAGTCGATCCTGACCACCGTCGGGAAAGAGCTCCTCCGGAACTTCCTGAAGCTCTAGCATGGAGTCCTCCCCCGCAAGCTCCAGCAGGGCGTCGTTCTCCGCTTTGCTTGCCAAGGTCCAGGCCGGCAGGGAGCTCACCGGGACGGAAGCCGAGCAGGCGATCGGCCAGATCGTTTCCGGTGGAGTGCCCGCCGATGAGATCAAGGAATTCCTGCTGGCGCTGCGCCAAAAGGGGGAAGCGTTGCCGGAGATCGTGGGGGCGGCGCGGGCGATGCGGGCGAATGCCTTACGGATCCGGACGCCGGGCGAGGTCGTGGTGGACACCTGCGGCACCGGCGGCGACAAGCTTTCCACCTTCAATGTTTCCACGTTGGCGGGGCTGGTGGTTGCGGCGGCCGGGATCCCGGTGGCCAAGCATGGCAACCGGGCGGTGACCTCCGCCTGCGGATCGGCCGACCTCCTGGAGGCGCTGGGGGTCCGGGTGGATGTGGAGCCCGCCGTATCGGAGCGATGCCTGCTGGAGACCGGATTCGGATTCCTCTTCGCGCCCCGGTTCCACCCGGCGATGAAGGCGGTCGCTCCCATCCGGAAGGAGCTCGGGGTTCCGACGATCTTCAATCTGCTGGGGCCGCTCACGAATCCCGCCGGGGTGCGCCATCAGGTGGTGGGGGTGGCCGACGCACAGCGGCTGGATACGTACGCAGAGGCCCTGCGGGCGCTGGGTGCGGTTCGGGCGCTCGTGGTGCGCGGCGCGGACGGACAGGATGAGCTTTCCACGACCGGGCCGACCGAGGTAATCGAGTTCAACGCGAAGGCCGATGCGCGCCGCATGGCCCGCTACACGCTCCAGCCGGAATCGCTGGGAATCCGCCGGGCGCGGGTGGAGGAGATCCGGGGGGGATCGGCCTCGGAGAACGCGCAGGCGGCGCGCCGGGTGCTGGAAGGGGAGGCCGGGCCCCTCCGGAATGCCGTGCTCCTCAACGCAGCGGCCGGGCTTTACGTGGCCGGCGCGGGCGGCGATCTGGACGGAGCGATGGCGCTCGCGCGGCAGGCGCTGGATCAGGGGAAGGGAGCGGCGTTGCTGGAGCGGGTGAGAAGGATCGCGAATGGGTAAGCTCGACGAGATCATTGCCCACAAGCGGGAGGAGCTGGAACGGCTGAAGCAGGAGAGGCCGCTCGCCCAGCTCGAGCGGGATCTGAAGGATCGGCCGCCGGTCCGGAACTTCCGGCAGGCGATCGGCCGGCCGGGTTCCTTGAGCCTGATTGCGGAGATCAAGCGGATCTCTCCTTCGGCCGGTGCGATCCGGCCCGGTGCGGACGTGCGGGAGATCGCCTCGTCGTATGCGTCGGCCGGCGCCCGGGCAATCTCCGTCCTCACGGATGCGCGGTTCTTCTCTGGCTCCTTGCAGGATCTGACGGCGGTTCGGGAGAAGGTACCCCTGCCGGTCCTGCGGAAGGATTTCCTCCTGGAGGAGTATCCGATCGTGGAGGCGGCCTGCGCCGGGGCGGATGCGGTTCTCCTCATCGCTGCGGCGCTGTCGCCGCAGGAGCTGAAGCGCCTTCTGGATTTATCAAAGGACTTATCCATGGAGGCGCTCGTCGAGGTCCACAGCGAGCGGGAGCTCGGGGAGGCCCTGGAGGCCGGCGCCGGGGTGATCGGCATCAACAACCGGGATCTCAACACCTTCCAAGTCGACCTGAGAACCACGGAGCGCCTCATGCCCCGCATCCCGCCGGGCCGCACGCGGGTCAGCGAGAGCGGGCTCCACTCGCCCCAGGATGTCGCTTTCGTGCGTGCCCAGGGAGCCGACGCGGTCCTGATCGGCGAGGAGCTCATGGCAGCGGACGACGCCGCTGGCCGGATCAAGGAGTTGATGGCGTGGTAGAACCTGCGGGGTCAGACCCCAGAGGGTCAGACCCCAGAGGGTCTGACCCCATGTGGGTCAAGATCTGCGGGACGACCAATCTGAAGGATGCGTGGGCGACGGTGGAGGCCGGCGCGGATGCGATCGGCTTCGTCCTGGTTGCCAGCAGCCCGCGGGCCGTGACACGGCGGCAGATCGAGGGGATCCTCCTCGGCCTTCCCCGGACGGTGCTGACCGTCGGGGTTGTGGCGGATGAGGATCCGGCCTTCCTGAACGACCTGTTGCGGGTCTGTCCGTTCGGGGCCCTGCAGTTCCACGGGGAGGAGCCGCCGGAGGAGCTTCTCCGCTTCAAAGGGCAGGTTCAGCTCATCAAGGCGATCCGCGCGCGGGACGCCGCCAGTCTCGAGGCGATCCCCCGGTATCACGGGGTGGACGCCATACTGCTGGACCGCTATGACCCAACGCAGAGGGGCGGCACCGGCCAGCCGTTCGACTGGGCTCTTGCGAAGCGCGCCAAGGAGTTCGGGATCCCGGTGATTGTGGCCGGCGGCCTGACACCTTCCAACATCCAGGAGCTGGCCCGGCAGGTCCGGCCCTACGGCGTGGATGTGGCCAGCGGGGTGGAGTCCTCGCCGGGGCGGAAGGACCACGCCCTCCTCCGGGAGTTTGTGCTCAACGCCAAGCAGAGGTAAAATAAAGGTTGAAAAGCAGATCTTCCAGGAGGATGAAAGGATGAATACGCTCAAGACAGCCCTGCTTCTGACGGTTCTGACACTGCTCTTCATCGCGATCGGGGGACTCCTCGGCGGGCAGAACGGCATGATCGTCGCCTTTGGGTTCGCCCTGGTGATGAACCTCGGCGCCTACTGGTTCTCCGACAAGATCGTGCTGGCGATGTACCGGGCCAGGCCGGTGACCGAGGAGGAACAGCCGGATTTCGTCGGCACGGTCCGCTACCTGGCGCAGCTGGCGAACATGCCGATGCCGAAGGTTTACGTGATCCCCACCAGCGCCCCCAATGCCTTCGCCACCGGCCGGAGCCCCAAGCATGCGGCGGTGGCGGCCACCGAGGGGATCCTTCAGATCCTGAACCGGGAAGAGCTGGAAGGGGTTCTGGCGCATGAGCTGGCCCACGTGCGCAACCGGGATGTCCTCATCAGCACGATCGCCGCGGCCGTGGCCGGGGCGATCTACATGCTGGCCGACATGGCCCGGTGGTCTCTCTTCTGGGGGGGAGGCCGCGGCCGGGATCGGAACGCCGGGGCACTGCAGGTTGTTCTCATGCTGGTCGTCGCGATTGTCGCTCCGATTGCCGCGATGCTGGTCCAGATGGCGATCTCCCGGGCGCGGGAATACCAGGCGGACGAATCGGGAGCCCGGCTCTGCCGGAAGCCGCTGGCGCTCGCCTCGGCGCTTCAGCGGATCCACGCGGGTGCGCAGCGCCAGCCCCTGGAGGCCAACCCGGCGACGGCGCACCTCTTCATCGTCAATCCCTTGAGCGGACGGGCGATGATGAACCTCTTCAGCACGCATCCCCCGGTGGAACGCCGGGTCGAGATCCTGCAGAGTCTCGCCCGCCGGCTGTGATCGCCGGCTTCAAAACCGGCACCTCACCCGAACTCCTGACGGTTCCGGCCTACCGGTACGATCTCGCTGCGGGTGCCTTAAGCGGACTTTTTGAAGGCCTGACCGCGCCGTTCCTGGGCGTCGTGGCGCGGCAGCTGGGTGCCCAGCTCTGGCAGCTGGCCCTGCTTGCCTCCGTTCCGCTGATCGGGCACTCCATCTCCCTGTACACCCTGCGCTGGCAGCGCCGCTTTCCCTCACCGCTCTCCTTCGTGGCCTTCGTCACAGCCTTGAGCCGGATCTTATTCCTCGGGATGGCGTGGGTGACCGGCCCGGCCCCGTTCATCTTCTGCGCCTGTCTGGCCCAGTTCTTCGTGCCGCTGCACACGCCGGCCTACGTGGAGGTGATGAGGCGGTTCTACCCAGAGTCGATCCGCGGCAAGGCGATGGGATCGGTTCGGGCCGTGACCGCGGTGGCCACGATGCTGGCGGCCTGGCTGGGCGGGAAATTCCTGGACCTCGTTGGGTTCCAAGCCGTTTTTCCCCTGGCCGCAGCGCTTGGGGTTCTGGCCAGCTGGATCCTGGCCCGGGCGCCGGTTTCCATCCGGCCGGCTCGGGCCCTGATGGGGAGGCTCGGTCTCTTCGCCCTGCCGCGGCTGCTCCGGCGCCATCCCGACTTCGCCCGGATGGAGTGGGCCTTCTTCTGGTTCGGCTTCGGCCACCTCATGGTCCTGCCGCTCATTCCGGTTCTGATGGTGGACCATTTTCGGCTGAGCAACTTCTTCGTCGGCCAGCTCGCCTTTGCGGGTGCCCTGGCGCGACTGGCGTCGCTGTACCCCTGGGGACATGCCATTGACCGCTTCGGATCGGCGGCGACCTTGCGGAAGATCTTCCTTCTCTCGGCGCTGATCCCGTTCCTGTTCGCAGTCGCCCCCACGGCGGGATTCCTGTTCCTGCCCTCGATCTTGACCGGGGCCGTCATGGTGGCGGGGATGGAGCTGGCCGTGGTCGGGGTGGTTCTGCAGATGACCCACGGCAGGGACCGGTCCGTCTGGATGGCGGTCCATCAGACCCTGGTGGGCGTGCGCGCGGTGAGCGCCCCGCTGCTCGGGACCTGGCTCGCGCACGGGCTGGGGATCCGGCCGGTCTTCTGGGTGAGCGCCGGGGTGGTCTTGAGCGGGGCTGCGTTGATGCGGCGCCTCAGGGTGTGATAAACTTCTTTTCTTATGCCAGCAAAACCACTTCCACGATTTCCCCGGCATCTTCCCGACGAGAAGGGCCGGTTCGGACCCTTCGGGGGCCAATTCGTTCCGGAAACCCTCATGTCCGCCTTGGAGGCGCTGGAGCGGGAGTACCGTCGGGCGAAGCGGGAGCGTAAGTTTCAGAGGCAGCTTGCCGAGTACCTGAGGGCCTACGCCGGACGGCCGACCCCGCTGTACCTCGCCCGGGGCTTGAGCCGGCGCCTGGGCCGGGGCCTGTGCGTCTACCTCAAGCGGGAGGATCTCCTGCACACCGGCGCGCATAAGATCAACAACACGCTGGGGCAGGGGCTGCTGGCGGTCCGGATGGGCAAGCCGCGCGTGATCGCCGAGACCGGTGCCGGCCAGCACGGGGTGGCCACCGCGACGGTCGCGGCCCTGCTGGGACTCACGTGCGAGGTGTACATGGGCCAGGCGGACATCGAGCGGCAGCGGCTGAATCTCTACCGGATGAGGATGCTCGGGGCCAAGGTGACGCCGGTGACGAGCGGCTCCCAGACCTTGAAGGATGCCTGCAACGAGGCGATCCGCGACTGGGTGACGCAGGTGCGGACCACCCACTACATCCTGGGCTCCGTCGTCGGGCCGCATCCGTACCCGATGATGGTGCGGGATTTCCAGTCGGTGATCGGGCGGGAGGCGAGGCGGCAGATCCTGGAAGAGGCCGGGCGGCTTCCGGACGTGGTGATGGCATGCGTGGGAGGGGGATCCAACGCCATCGGCATCTTCCATCCGTTCGCCCGGGACCGCTCGGTTCGCCTGATCGGCGTGGAGGCGGCCGGCAGGGGGCTCTCCGGCAGGGAGCATGCCGCCACCCTGGTCAAGGGAACTGTCGGGGTTCTCCACGGGTCGCGCTCCTATCTCTTGCAGGATCGGGACGGGCAGATTCGGACAACCCACTCCATCTCCGCCGGCCTGGACTACCCGGGCGTGGGCCCGGAGCACTCGTACTACAAGGCGATCGGCCGGGCCCGGTATGTGGCGGTCACGGACCAGCAGGCGTTGGTGGGATTTCGCTGGCTCTGCGAGACGGAGGGGATCCTTCCCGCGCTGGAGCCGGCCCATGCGCTGGGCTATCTCATCCGGGCCGCGCGCCAGCTCAAGCGGGGTGCGGTGGTGGTGGTCTGCCTGTCCGGCCGGGGCGACAAGGACGTGGAGGTGGCGGCCCGCGAGCTGGGCGAGGATGGGTCAGCGGCGGGAAGATGAATCGCATTGAGGAGATGTTCCGCCGCCAGCGCCGGGCGAGGGGCAGGGCCTTGATCGTCTATCTGACCGTGGGATTCCCGCGCCTGCAGCTTTTTCCGAAGCTTGTCCGGGCCTGCGAAGATTCCGGCGTGGATCTTCTGGAGCTGGGGGTTCCCTTCTCCGACCCTTTGGCGGATGGGCCGACGATCCAGGCGGCTTCACAGGAGGCGCTTCGGCAGGGGGTCTCTTTGGCGCAGGTTCTGCGGCAGGTCCGCCTGCTTCGGAGGCAGGGGATCCGGCTGCCGCTGGTGCTGATGACCTATGTCAACCCGATCCTGGCGTATGGAGTGAAACGGTTCTGCCGCGAGGCGGCTGGCGACGGTGTGGACGGGGTGATCGTTCCGGATCTTCCACCGGAGGAGGCGGGCGATCTGGTCCGGGCGGCGCGGCCGGCCGGTTTGGATACGATCTTCCTGGCAGCCCCCACGAGCTCCCCTCGCCGGCTCGCCCGGATTGCCGGCTTGTCATCGGGCTTCCTCTACTACGTGAGCCTGACCGGCGTCACCGGCGCCCGCCGGCAGCTTCCGGCAGACGTGCCGCCGCGTGTCCGGGCGATCCGGCGGCTGACCCGGCTGCCGGTCTGTGTCGGCTTCGGCGTCTCTCGGCCGGAGCAGGTCCGGCAGGTGGTACGGGTGGCGGATGGGGCGGTGGTGGGCTCTGCGCTTCTGGATGTGATCGGCCGGTCGCGGCGGAATCCAGTCAGCGCGGCCAAGCGGTACCTGCAGGGCTTGAGGAGGGCGTGCCGGTGAGACGACGGCTCGGCTCCGGTGCCC
>CAYJQV010000018.1:0-24802 GCA_964372395.1 uncultured Planctomycetia bacterium
GAATGCTCGCAGCCCAAGACTCCGTCAAAACCGCCATCATCCCCTAGGGATGGTTCTTACGTTGCCAGGATTAATCCTGGCACCTTTTTCCCTGCCCCCGAGCCCTCTTGGAAAAAGTAGCCTGTCCCCTTAGCCACCCGAAAGCAGGCGAACGGTTCGCTGGATGAGCTTTCGGGAAAGGCCGGTGCGGCTGACGAGCTCCTTTTGGGAAAGCTGGGCCAGCTCGAGCCCCTCGTTTTGGCGTAGAGCATACCGTAAAAGGAGCAGGTACGTCAGGGCGGCCGGCTGCCGGGAGAGCCGATCCGGCGCCCATTCCGCCAACGGCGCCGAGACCGTAGGGAGGCCATCTTCGATCAACAGCTTCACCCAGGCGTCCCTGCCGTGGGTGAAGGTGAGATCGATCAGCCGATAGCGGGTTTGGAGGCGCCGCAAGGCCTTGATCACCTGCCGGCGGGTCGTTGCGTCGTCCCAGTTTGAAGGGGTGTGAAGGTCCAGGCCGAGCTCTTCAAGGCTTACAAAGAATTGCCAGGAGGCCTCTTTGGCCGCCTCACGGAGGAGCAAAAGGGTTAAGTTCAGCCCCCGCTCATCCTGCCGCTGAATCATCCGTGGAAAAGGCCCTTGCCTTTTCAGCCAGCCTAAAGGAACCTCTACGGTCTTCGGGAAAACCGGCTCTGCGGGGGGAGGGAGATCCTCCGGCGATTCGGTGAGCCGGCGCAATCGATTCAGCTTCTGCCCGGCCAACTCGGGGGAGTCGATCAGGGTGTTGGATTCCCAGTTGTTCTTTAAGGCCTCCACAGACCAGTTGGTGGAACCCTCCAGGACGAAGCGTTCGTCCACCACAAGGAGTTTGTCGTGAAGGCGCCGGCTTTTGGGAAGGCCGACGACCTCGGCCCCGGAATCTTTAAGCCGGTTTAAGAGGGGAGTTCCAAGGATCTCCTCGGGGGAGGGGGCCTTAAACTTCGTGTTTAAGAAGATCTCGACTCGGACGCCTCTTTCCAGAGCCTCCAAAAGGTCGTTTAAGAGGAGATTCACCGGATGCGAGATCTGATCGCTTTCCCGGATCAGATACAGGCTCAATGCCACCGAGTCCTTGGCCTGATCGACCAGCCAGACGGCTACCTTCTCGTAGGCTCGGTCGGAGGCGTCGGCCACCTGGGCCTTCGCCCAACGGAGCTCGGGCTCGGGGGGCTCCGCCTGCAGGCTCAATGGCTGGGCGAGGAGAAGCAGGACGAGAGCGCCTGCAATCGTGAAGATGGTTTTATAGGCCGGCTTGGCTCGTTTCATGGTTATATTGTATTACGCATGGTACAATTCCCTAAAGGGAGTCCATCAAAGAGGGAACTCAATGGCCGACATGGGGCGTGGCAAGGAATTGGAGCAGGAGCTCACGAGAATGGTGGCTATTTAAAAGGAGCGCATCCGCCCCGAGAAGGTCGTTCTTTTCGGCTCTCTGGCCTCCGGGAAGCTTACCCCGCAAAGCGACATTGACCTTCTCATCGTTCAGGACTTCAACGACTCTGTCTTTGAGCGGGTTAAAAAGATAGAGGACCTGTTGGATCGGCGATGCGCCGCCGATCTCATTGTGCTTACCCCAAAGGAAATCCAACATAAAGTAAAGGCACGACTCTTGCAAACGCCCGACTTTGCCCTTCGACACGCCAGCCGCTCGTCCTCCCTCGCATTCGCTCGGGACAGGTTCGCCAGTCGAAGGACAACGGCCGGCTGCTCAGCTGGCGAACGGTGCGCGCACTTCCACTGTTTGCGCAAACCTCAATAGACTGAGTTGCTTGAATCCGGTCTGGGATACGCTATAATGAGCCTAGAACATACATTTCGCTTTTAGCGCTATATGACGCGAAAATTGAAACCTGTTCAAGTCCAGGGAATATTGAGGGAAAAGGGTGTGCGTCTGTTTTCCCCAGAAGAGCTCCGCCGTCTTTTTTCGGTTACTCTAAGAGCCTCCCAGGAATTCATCAAAGACCACCAAGAGGATCTTTTTATCAAGCTGCGCAACGGCCTCTATGCTCTTACCTCAGATCCCCCCAGCGAATTCGAAGTGGCCAATCGGCTTTATGTCCCCTCTTATGTCTCTTTTGAATATGCCTTGGCTCATTACCGGATCATTCCAGAATCCGTTTACACGATCACCTCCGCGACGCCTAAAACCACGAGAGAATTTACCGCTCAAGGAAAATCTTACGAATACCATCGGATCAAAAAAGGAGCCTATCGGGGTTATCGATTCGAGAGGAAAGGGCCATCGACGATTCTCATCGCCGAACCTGAGAAGGCCTTGGTCGATTATCTCTATTTCGTTGATTTGAAAAAGAGGAGCATCAACGAGAGGCTGCATCTACGAAACATAAGGAAAAAATCAGCTGCTTATTATGCTTCCCTCTTCAAAAGAAAGAGCCTCACGAAGCTTTTAAGGAAACTCCTGTGATCGAAGCCGGAATTCTAAGGCAGCTCTCGAATCGTTGCCAGACCACGATGGATAACATCGTGAGGGAATACGTTCAGCATCTTTTTCTGTCTTTTCTATATCAAGAAAAGAGATCGGAGGCCCTTCTTTTCAAAGGAGGAACCGCTTTAAGGCTCATCTGGCGAAGCCCTCGATTCTCTGAGGATTTGGACTTCACGGGCTCCAAAATCTCCATTTCTCAAATCGAATCCTTGATGGAAGCTGCTCTCGGAAAAATCGAAAGCGAAGGAATAAAAGCGGATATCGAAGAATCAAAGAAAACATCCGGAGGGTATCTGGCCATCTTCCATTTCGAGACAGATGAATATGACAGCGGGATTCAGATAGAGGTCTCACTCAGACGAGAGCCCGAAGAGGCCGGAGTCGCTGCTCTTATCCAATCGGATTTACTGCCCCCTTATATCTTAATGCATCTCGATGAAGGAAGAATCGCCGGTGAGAAAATCCAAGCCTGCCTCACGCGGGCAAAAGCCCGCGATTTTTACGATCTTTATTTCATCTTAAGGAGCCGGATGGCTTTCCAGGAGACTTTCTCGAAGGACAAAACCTTAAAGGCGAAACTTTTAGCCATGATCGAGCGCCAGCGGTTGGATGTTCGAGGTGAACTCAAGAGATTCTTACCCGTGAATCAGCACAGGCTGCTTAGGAATTTCAAATCCACGCTTCTGGGTGAAATCCAAAGAAGCCTTCCTTAGAAGAGTCGGCGCCTTCAGGATCGAGGAAAGGGTTTTCACCGGTTGCCTTCCAGGCGGGCCCGGACCAGTTTCAGGACGATTCGCCGGTAATCCTTGTACCCGACTTCGAATCGATTCGACTTCTGGGTGACCACCTCCACCTTGGTCTCTTGATCCCCCAGGGAGGTCACATAGAGGCCGAGCCGTTCCCCGAAACCGGTTTTGTAGATGACCACCTTGGCCATGTTCGGGGAGGATTTGGCGTAGATCCTCCCTTCCTCGGAACCTTCCCGGTCAATCACCAAAGCCCCGTTTCCATTTTGCGCATCTTAGCAATCCTCCATTGGCTTTTTCTTGAACGGTTCGGTATGCTTTATCATAGATGGGTTACCCCCCTTTGAAAAGGAGGAAAAGGAAGATGCGCTGGATCTTGGTCCTTCTCATCTGGTGTGCGAGCGCCGTTTACGCCGAAACAGAGAGCTGGGAATACACCACCGACTGGGGATCCGAAGGGGGCTCGTCCACCGAAATGGGGTCTGAAGAGCTCTCCTTCGACACGCCCTCCCCCAGTGCGCTAGAGGAATCCCCCTTCTCGCTGGATGGAGCCACCTTTGGAACCAAGATCATGGATGGGCGAACCCTCACCCAGGAGGAGCTCAGCTCCATCATCGACACAGGTCAAACGCAAGGCCTATCAGAAGCCACCATCGTGACGCCGGCGGGGAATCCCTTCGCGATCGAAAAGGAATGGTCCCAAAAAGGGTATGGTCGGATGGCCAAACCGGAGGAGTTGGAGAAAAGGCCCGAAGCCGTTCTCGGGAACTCCATCACCAGGGAGGAAATCAAAACAAAACGAGAAGGCTCCTACTAGATAACATCCCATTACCCCCAATTTGCCTCAATACCAGAAAAACACCTCAATAAGTTAAGCCGTAGTATGGTATATTTACATTGTAAATACTTTCGATGCGAGAGATCCGATTTGCCTGGGATGAAGGCAAGGACAGACTGAACAAGAAAAGACATGGAGTTTCTTTTGAAGAAGCGAGAACCGTCTTTTATGATGAGAATGCCATTGAGTTTCCCGACCCTGATCACTCGCAAGATGAGGATAGATTCCTTATGCTGGGAGTGAGCCGACGATTGAGGGTTCTTATGGTGTGCCATTGTTTCAGGGAGGACGACTCGATCATTCGGATGATCTCGGCTCGCAAAGCGACCAAGAAGGAAATGGGGTACTATGAGGGAGAAAAACATGAGAGCTGAATATGATTTAACCAAGCTTAAGGCTCGCCGCAACCCATATACAAAAGCTCTGAAAAAGCAGGTGACGATCCGCCTCGGAATGGATGTGATCGATTATTTCAAGTCCCTGGCAGATAAGATCGGTGTGCCTTACCAAAGCCTGATTAACCTTTATTTGAGAGATTGTGCCGAGCATCATCGCAAATTATCGTGGGCCGCTTGATGCCAGACATTGGGGGACCCTGCCATGGGGTACCAGGTACCACGGTACCAAGGTCTCCCTATTAATCGTACTTCTCGAAGGCGATCTGATCCTTCCGGTACCCCTGTTGCAAGCAGGCCTCTTGAACGGCCTGAATCATCTCGTTTAGCCCACAGATGTAAACCCGCTTTCCCTTTGGGCTGGAGAAGAATTTCTCGATCTTGGTCTGGACGTAGCCGGTTTCTCCCTTCCAATTCGGGGTCGGTCGGCTGATCGTAGGAAGGTAGGCGAAATGAGGATGGTCTTTCGCCAGCCGAAGCCACTCCTCGTGGTAAGGGATCCTTCCATCGTAGCGGGTCCCGAAAAGAAGCGACACCTTCCTCTCAAATCCGATGTGGAAGAGGTGGTGAATCATGCTCCGAAAAGGGGCAATCCCAGTTCCCACGGCCACGAAAGTCGGGTCGAAGTCGATGACCTCTGGCAGGATAAACTTCCCATAGGGTCCGTGTACCTTAAAACGATCCCCTTCCTTCAGCGTCCAGAACCAGTTCGTCACCACCCCGCCCTGCACCAGCTTGACGATGAGATCGATCCGCCCCTTCTCCTCCGGTGGGGATGCGATCGAATAGGCCCGCCGAATCGGTTTGCCGTCCTTGGGACACAAGACCACCACGAATTGACCGGCGATAAACTCCAGGGTCTTTCCCGCGTCAAAAAACAGCTCGAAATGCCGGGTGTCGTTCCCAAAATCCTTAACCGCCCGAACGACCACCTCGTAAACCTGCGGCTCGGTTCTCTCCATCGAAACCCTCGCCCCCACTCACCCATCCCGCAAACCGGCTTCCCGCTGGGCGCGAAGGCGCAGTTTGGCGTTGGCGATGCGTTTGCGGATCCGCAACGACTTCGGGGTCACCTCCAGGAGCTCATCGGCCCCCAGGTACTCGATGGCGTACTCCAGGGTGAGCTCGCGCGGCGGAACCAGCATAATCGTCGTCTCGGCGGTTGACGAGCGGACGTTCGTCAATTTCTTCTGTTTGCAGATGTTGAGCTCAATGTCCTGGTCCCGGCTGGCCTCACCCACCACCATTCCCTCGTAAACCGGTACGCCGGGCCCGATGAACAGCTCGCCCCGTTCCTGGGCGGTGGTGATCGCGTAGGCGCGGCTGACGCCGGGCTCCGTCGCCACCAGCGAACCGTGCGGTTCAGAGGCTGGCAGGTCCGCCACAACCGGCTCGTAGGCGTCGAAGAGGTGGTGCACCATCACGGTCCCCCGGGTTTTCTTTAAGAGGACGCTCTTTAAGCCCAGGAGCCCCCGCGTCGTGATGAGGTGCTCCAGATGGACCTCGCCGGTGGGTGAGGGCGCCATTTCTTGGAGCTCGGCGCGGCGGCGGCCCAGCTCTTCCATGACGGCGCCCTGGTACTCGGCCGGCACATCGATCGAGAGAAACTCGTACGGCTCGCACCATTGCCCCTCGATCTCTTTGCAGACCACCTCCGGCTTCGAGACTTCCAGCTCGTATCCTTCACGGCGCATCGTCTCGATCAAGATTGCCAAGTGCAGCTCCCCCCGCCCGGCCACCAAGAAGGTATCGGGACTCTCCGTCTCGGTGAGGCGCAGCGCCACGTTGGTTTCCAGTTCCTTTTGCAGTCGTTCCCGCAGCATCCGGGAAGTCACGTACTTGCCCTCCCGTCCCGCGAGGGGGCTTTTGTTCACCGAGAAGGTCATGCGCAGCGTCGGCTCCTCGATCACCATCGCGGGCAGAGCTTTAGGATCTTCGGGATCGGTGATCGTGTCCCCAATCCCGATTTCGGCAAAACCGGCGACGGCGACGATCTCGCCGGCGGCCGCAGAATTGATCTCGACCCGTTCCAGCCCCTGGTAGGCAAGCAGCGCCATGGCGGTGCCGGTGGTTCGGCCGCCGTCCACCGCCAAGCGCATCACCGGCTGTCCCAGCCGAATGGAGCCGGCATGGATCTTGCCGATCCCCATCTTCCCCTTGAAGGGGTCGTAGGCCAGCGCCAAGACGAGCAGCTGCAGCGGCTCATCCACCGCCACCGTCGGGGCCGGAATCTTGGCGACAATCGTGTCAAACAACGGGGCGATGTCTTCACCCGGCCGCTCCAGATCCAGCGTCGCCGTCGCCTGGGTTGCCGACGTGTACACGATCGGGAAGTCCAGCTGGGTGGAAGAAGCGTTCAGCTCCACAAAGAGATCGAAGGTGCGGTTGACCACCTCATCGGGCCGTGAGTCGGGCCGGTCGATCTTATTGACGACGACAATCACCGGCAGTCCCAGCCCAATGGCCTTACGCAGGACAAACTTGGTCTGCGGCATCGGCCCTTCCTTGGCGTCCACCAACAGGAGGGCGCCGTCCACCATCCGCAAGGTCCGCTCCACCTCGCCGCCGAAATCGGCGTGGCCGGGCGTATCCACGAGGTTGATCTTGACATCGCCGTAGGAGAGGCTAGCGTTCTTCGCCCGGATCGTGATCCCTTTTTCCCGCTCGAGATCCATCGAATCCATGATCAGTCCCCCTTCCGGATCGAGATGGCGGACCGCCTGGGTGTAGCGCAGCATCGCGTCGACCAGCGTGGTTTTGCCGTGGTCGACGTGCGCGATGATCGCGATGTTGCGCAGATCCCTCTGTGGCACGGGAGCTACCTCCTTTACGTTTCTGGCTGCGCTAGCGGCCAGTCCAGAAAAGTCCCGAGCGCTAGCGAGGGATTCCTTACGACCGCTGCCAGGCCGACCGCCGTCGCTTAGGAGGACCTCCTCCGCGGTGACGCTCGGCATCACCACGGATGACTGGCTTTCCCTGTGGAGCCCCACGGGCCACGCCCGTGGCACCTCTTCCCTCGCCCGTGGGGCGGAATCCTGAGCGAGTCCACGGGCGGAGCCCGTGGCGCGAGTCGAAGGTCCGATGGAAGGGTCTGTGTGAGCGTGGCACAGCGGCCTCGCGGTAGTTGAAATGGGGCAGTGTGACGCGCGGCAGGGAGATGTTGAGTGCTCGTTCGATATCGGTCACCAGCGGTTCTTCGTCGCGGTCCACCAGCGAAAAGGCGTCGCCGGTCGCCTGCGCTCGGGCCGTTCGGCCGATCCGGTGGACGTAATCCTCCGGTGTGTTGGGGAGATCGAAATTGATCACGTGCGTGATCCCCTCGACGTCGATCCCCCGGGCCGCGATATCGGTCGCCACCATCACCTGGTGGCGGCCCATCCGAAACTCCTCCAAAGCGTGCAGGCGCTGGCTCTGGTTACGATCGCCATGCAGAACGGACACGTTGAGACCGGCCCCCTTAAGCCGGTTGGCCAAGCGGTCGGCCGCGTACTTGGTTCTCGTGAAAACCAACACAGAAGCCATCTCCTCCCCTTGCAGGAGCCGAAGCAGCAGCTCATTCTTGAGATGGCGCGGCACCGGGTAGACGGCGTGTCGGATCCCCACCGCCGGCGAGGTCCTCTCTCCAATCTGCAGGCTGACCGGCTGGCGGAGCATCTTATGGGCCAGCTTCATAATCTCCGGCGGCATCGTGGCGGAGAACAACAAGCTCTGGCGGTTCGCGGGCAGCAAGGTAAGGATCTTCTGGATGACCGGCAGAAAACCCATATCGAGCATCCGGTCGGCTTCATCCAGGACCACCACCTCCAGATCCACGAAATCGATACGCCCGGAATAGATGTGGTCCATGAGTCGGCCGGGCGTGGCCGAGACGATGTCGACGCCCCTGGCCAGCGCGGTGATCTGCGGATTCATCGGCACCCCGCCGAAAATCGCCGCCCCTTTCAGGTGGACGTACCGCGACATCGACTTCAAATGGTCCATCACCTGAAGCGCCAGCTCCCGGGTGGGCAGGACGATGAGGGCGCGCATGTTCCGACGGCTCTGGCCCTTCATGAGCCGGTGGAGGATCGGCAGGACGAATGCCGCCGTCTTGCCCGTTCCGGTCTGGGCGCAGCCGATCAAATCCTGACCGGCCAGAATGGGTGGGATGGCCTTGGCCTGGATGGCCGTCGGGCGAAGAAATCCCAGATCGTGGATCCCCTTGAGCAGGTTCGGATGAAGACCGAGCGACGCGAAGGTCACCCGACGTCTATCCGCCTGATTCTCGGGGGTATTCTGCTTAGGGTTCATCTTATAGAAAGCCTTTAGACCTCATCCCTTCGTCTGGGATACTTCTTGGATTGGCCGCCTGATAGGCGGACTAGAAACTTACGGGGAACTCCCCCTCCCCGAAAGTTGCGGGACCTCGGTCGAAAGGCGGACGCTTAATTAGCGGGCGCCACCCTTGCGCTTTGAGAAGCACTCCTTGCAGTAGACGGGACGATCTCCACTGGGTTTGAAAGGGACTTCGCACTCTTTCTTACAGTCCGCGCAGGTCGCCTTGTGCATCTCCCGCGGCTGTCCACCGAACCCACCACCACCATATCCACCACCGAATCCACCACCACCTCGTTGAAACACTCTGAATCCTCCTTTGTTCTCCACAACCAACTGAAACCTTTCCCACTTTCCCATCCCTACCTCTTGGAGGCATCCGGCCTCCAAGGACATTGTAAACGATGAATCCCCCGTTGACCAGGAACTTTTCTTGTGTGGTCCCCAGCTCCAAATCATCTGCCTTTCCGAACAGCGCAGGCAAACGGCAGGAAATAGGCCCGCCAAGAATCATCCGATGATGCGAACTGGTTCGAGCCAAAAAAGAAATCCACCAAGACCTCTCTGGTGCGGGCAATCTCTTTCAAATGGACCCTGTTCTCGCAGCCATCCAGGGTAAGGTCCAATAACTCAAGCGCCCGCTCAAACGCCCTTCTGCCATACTCCGCATTCTCTTTGACTCTCCAGTTGAGGGCTCGCTCCACCTCACTGCCGATATGGGCCATCTGCTCAAGAAGAGATAACCCGTCCCATCGGCCGGAGGCAAGTTCCCGATGTTGAAAGTTCATCGCGCAACCCTTTGAGCAACGACACCCATAATTTTTCTGCGGATCTCTTGATCTTGTACCCCGCGGCTTCTATTCCCCTGAGACGGCCGAACATTGATCATGGAATCGAATTCAACGAAGTCATCACCCTGCATTTCCGGGTAGAGGTTGATCCCCCAAAGGCTTTTCTGTTTTGACCCGCTCTCCAAAAGGAGCGCCTCCAAATCGGAATGAAGCTCCGCATCCACCGCAAGCCATCCTCGATCCACATCCACCACGGCCTTCACCAAATCTCCAAAGAGGGCAGCCGCCATCTCCTTGAGCTCGCGCAGCGTGAGGGTTCCCGTTACTATTTTCATTTCGCTCCGCTTCTTAACTTCAATGCCTCGTTCGTCCAGCCGGGCTTCCCAAGGTTTACACAGACCGCACCCGCCGGACAAAACTTTCCACTTTCAACGGGACAACACGAGCCAAGCGGTCAAAATCAGCGTCGGCATGGAGCAAGGTCAGCCTGTGGCGCAGCGCCTTGTAGGCGATAAGGAAATCCACCGTCTTAGTCGCCACTCCACGTGACCGGAGCCGGTAAGCCCATTGGGCGGCCTTCAGCCAATCGGCCTCCGTAACAGGAAATGGATGCAGACTGGAAAGATGCTGATGCATCTGCCTGAACTGCTCGCTGGATCGAGCTCCCTGTAAAAGCTCGAAGACGATCGGAGAGGTAACCGCGGCCAGATCCTGCCGAAGCAAACCAGTGACCCTCTCCCGAATGGCCGGGATGGTCCTGGGTGGGAAGTTGAAGATCCACGCCGAGGTATCGATCAGGACCAGCGCCATTCCCTACTGGCGGGACTCTGCAAGTTCCCCGGGAGAAAGGCGCAGGCGCAGGTGATCAAACTCTCGGATAAAGGTGTTGCGTTGAATCTCAGCCAGCAGGATCCGCAAACCACTCTCTAGAACCTCCCGTTTGGTCCTAGCCCGCGATGCCTTGAGAGCACGCTTGAGAAGCCGTTCGTCAATATAGGTCGTGATCTTCATCGCCAGTCTACCCCTCCTCTCTATATGGCATCATGTACCATACAGAGGATACCACATCGGCCGCCCATGCAAAAGACCTTTTCCACCCTCATCAAAAAACCGGCAAGGTTTCAGCGGAAAAACCGTACAATGGTCCTAGAGGACCAAATGAGATCCCAACAGGGCAAGTTCGCCACTTCTATCCCGGAGTCCTGGAGAAAGGTGGACCAATGGATGATCCGGTTCATGGCTTCCTATGGAATCGAGATCCTCCGGATCTCTCTGGGAATCGTCTTCTTCTGGTTTGGACTTCTGAAGGTAATGGATAAGAGCCCTGTCGCCAAGCTCATCGCCCAAACGGTCTACTGGCTACCCGCCGAACTCCTTCTGCCCCTTTTGGGGATATGGGAGATGGCCGTGGGGGTGGGGCTCTTCATTCCCGTCGCCTTGAGATGGACCCTGTTTCTGTTCTGGTTTCAGATGGCGGGCACGTTTCTCGTGCTGGTGTTGCGGCCGGACATCGCCTTCCAGGGGGGCAATCCCTTTCTGTTGACAACGGAAGGGGAGTTCGTCATCAAAAACCTGGTCCTCATCGCCGCAGGTCTCGTGGTCGGCGGAACCGTGCGAGGGAACAAAATCAGGAGCAGGCTCTAGTACACCCACCCGCCCAATTAGCGCTTATAGATCAGGCCGGCCAGAACCAGGGCTGGCCAGCTCACCCAGCGGGGGACCTGCCAGCCGCCGATGACCGCTTCCCAACCCAGCAGAAGGCGCAGGACGTGAAGGCCGGCGACGATCAGGAAGATGGCTCCGGCGACGAGGTTGAACGCGTATTGGCTCATCTCGACCTCACTCCGGGTCGGCCATTCAGCTCGCCCTACCGGGTGTAGGCGGGCTCGTTGCCCCGTTTCCATTTGATGGAGCAGCCGACGCTGGGCTTCTGATCAGTGGAAACGGGCTTACCGGCCAGGACGGCATCGATGGCATCCCGAATGTCTTTGCCGGTAACGGGTCTGAAGGAGAATGGGCGGCTGTCATCGAACTGGCCTCGGTAGACCAGCCGACGATCTTGGTCAAGAAGAAAAGAATCGGGTGTGCAGATGGCGGTGTAGGCCTTGGCCATCTCTTGGGTCTCATCGAAAAGAAACGGAAAGGTGAAACCTTCCTCCAGAGCCATCTCCTTCAAACTCTCTGGCGAATCCATCGGATGGGAGGAAGGATCGTTCGAGCTGATCGCAACCATCCCCACCTCCTTTCCAGCGTAATCGTTTCCCAGTTGGGCTAAGCCCTTCTTGATCTGCTGGACGTACGGGCAGTGTCGGCAGATGAAGATGACGAGGAGCGCCTTTTTATCCTGAAAGTCGTCCCGCGAGACGACCTTGCCCGTGATCACATCTTTAAGGTGAAAATCGGGCGCCTCACTTCCCAGAAGAAGCAACCCATCCTTCCCTTTCGTGGTTGCCCCCTGGACAATTCCCTGGCCCCCAAGAAAGATTCCTCCGGCCAAGAAGAGCAGGAACGCCGAATTCCGTAACCGGTTCCGAGAGGTCAGGTTACCCATGATGCGTCTGCCGCATGCCTGGTACGGATACCACCGTAGATGTTCTATCCCACTTTCTCTTTAAAACTTTGGCTCCCCTCATATCCCGGTCTACGAACCGTCGGGAGAGCGTCGCGGAGCCCGAGGTGTGGTTCCGTATCGTTCACATAACCCTTGAAAACACCGCTGGTTCCGTCGCCTACCGCGAGCAGACGGTCGAAATCGCCCTCGGGCCCAAGGGAGCGTTTGAGAACGGCAACATTGGCATTCTGACACGCCGAGTGCCCGCCGGTCAAGTCGTGAGCGCTGTCCCACCGCCGCGGGGCAAGCCGAAGCCGCCCAAGGTGCCCAGGACGCCTCGTGTCGTCGAGTTCCTCCGTAAGGCCATCGGATGGCAGACGCTCCTTGCCTCCGGCGAGGTCAAAAACCAGGCCGATATCGCCCGGCGGGAGGGCATCAGCCGCGTCCGGGTTACGCAGGTCATGAGGCTACTGCGCCTCGCGCCTGAGATCCAGCAGCATGTCCTCGCCATGCCAGAAACGATCCTCCGGCCAGCGATCAGCGAGCGCGCTCTTCGGTCCATTGCCCGCTTGAAAGACGTCACGGATCAAACGATCCGTTTCCAGGAGCTGATTGCGCCAGCGCCTTCAAGGAGGTTGACGGAACCCACCCGGTCCGGCCGTCGGCCCGCTTGATCTGCGCCCAGCCGAACTCTTGTCCCAGCAGGCGGACCAGCGTGCCCTCGGGCAACGTGAAGTGCGTGGTGCCAGTGGCTTGCGGCGCAAACTTCGCCTCGACGCGATCCTCGATGACCACTCCGCGAGACACGCCGTCGATCCAAACCGTCTGCGCCATGAGGGCGGTAAGCAACAGGCCGGCGACCAGGCTCACCACCCACGCGCAGGGTCGTAAGACCGGCCGGACGAGAGGCCACCAGGCAACAATCGTCCAGCAGAGCGCGGCCAGCCACAGAAGCGCGCAGAACCACCCTGCCAATTCTGACGTCGTCAAGCGCCCATGACGGGCGAGCCAGCGGACCAGCCGGGGCGGCTTCATCGATGCCTCTGTGCCCGAAGCGAGCAACGACTGGACATACTCCAGATTGGCCGCCACATCCGCGTCGCGGGGCAGAAACTCCCCCGCCTTGAGATACGCCCAGAGCGCCTGACTCTTTTGGCCGGTTTTGAGCAGCGTGTTGCCGAGATTATAGTAGAGTGCGCCGTTTTCCATTCCCCGGTCGAGAATCGCCTGGTACCTCCCCATCGCCTCGGGAAAGCGCTCCTGCCGATACGCTTCGTTCGCCTGGAGGAAGACGGTCTCGGAAGAGATCTCCTCGGCGAGCGCCAAAGCTCCCCGCAAGAATACCGCCACACAGAGCAGGCTCACCGTTGTACCCTTCAGCTTCATGCCGGCCTCCGCCGCTCCAGCCGCTTGAGCAGCGATTCGGCTGTCTGGAGGGTCGTGTCTGCCTGATCCGTGGCGACAGAACTCGGAGCAAACCGCGCCGCGTCGCAGCGGTCAAAGCACTCCGCGAGCTCGCGGATCAGGTCTTCCTGGATGCCGCGCGGCCGCAGATGCTGCTCCAGCTCCGCTTTGGTCAGGCCCGCGGACGGCACGTTGAAGCGGTCGCCGACATATCCCTGGAGCGCCTTGAAGACTTCCTCGTAACAGGCAGGTACCTGGCTGCGCTGTTTGAACTGCCGAGCCTGCTGCAACCGCGCCGAGGCTCGTCTCATGGCTTTGCTGGCCCGCGCGGCTGCCGGATCCGTCACGAGCCGCCGATATCGTCGGCGCAGCCCCTCGCTCACCGTGAGGAAGCCGATGGCGCCGAGACACCACAACCACCACCAGAGGCCGCGATACCACGTCCGCCCGATCGGCCGGAGAGGCCCAAGCCGTTCTTTGATGTAGACGATATCGCGGCCAAGAGTCTCAGGCGCGGCTGGCGGAGCAACGACCCGGGGCTGGGTGATGATGGTCTGGCGCTCCTGAACCGGGGCCGGCTTGACGACGAGAGGAAACGGCCCTTTGGTCACCGTCTCGTAGCGTCCCTGCATCGGATCGAAGTAGCTGAAGCGGATGGCGGGAATCTCGGTCACCGAGGCATCGAGCGGGATGAGCACTTGCTCAAACACCTTGCGCTGCGACGCCTCTTCGGTTCCCGCGTTCTTCGCTTGCGGCGCATACGCTTTGAAGTGAGCGGCATCGGCCGTCAGCGTGGGAGGCTGGACCGATTCGTCATTGCCCTCGCCGTCGATCGTCATCGTGATGGTCACCGGCTCTCCCACAGCGACGTTCTGCGGCACGACGGAAGCATCCAGCCTGAAGCGGCCCATGGCTCCGGCGAAATCCGCCGGCTTGCCCTCTTCCGGCAACGGCAGCACCTCGATCGTCACCGGCTCGGCATGCACCGTGACGGGGTAGGTGTACGCCTGCCCGAAAAAATCATCCATGAGCGATCCACCGAAGAAGTCCTCAAACAACTCATCCCCGAAGGGCGAGCGGCTTCGCCGGCGGGCCGGGCGGCGCTGCACCAACTGGCACTCGATGTCCGCGGGTCCGAGCGCAAGCTGGCCGGTCTTCAACGGAATCGCCACGGTGTCAAACTCCAACAGCGTGTACGGCTGGCCGCCCACCGCGACTTCCGACCGGGCGGGCTGGCCCAGCGGTTTCACCAGAAAGCCTTCGGCGCGCAAACGCGGCATCTCAATCCCGCGCACCGCGACCTGCCCGACCAGCAATTGCAGCCGGATGGGAATCGCCTGGTTGAGATAGGCGCGGGTCCGATCCACGCCAAGCTGCAGCTGAAGCGCATCGCCGATATCCGGCGGCATCCCCGGCTCCTCTTCCTGGGGGAGCCCTCCATACGCCCCTCTCCGCTGCGCCACGCGGGCTGGCGGCAAGACTTCCACGTCAATCGGTTTGGTCTCATAGGTCTTGCCGGCGATCTCGAGCGCCAGCGGACCGATGGTGAACACGCCTTCCTTTTTCGGAGTGAGGATGTAGCGATGGGCGATCGAGCTGGACATGACGCCGTTGATCACTGAAATTTGCGTCGACGGCCCAAGATACTGGACGTCAAAATCCTCAAGCTGCACATCCGGCGGCTCGACGTGTTGAGCGCCGTTGACCTGCAGACTCAATTCCAATTGGCCGTTGAGCGGCACTTTTCTCCGGCTCACCGCGGCCTGGACGCTGATGTCCTCGGCAGAGCCGATCAAGGGGAACGCGGTGAGCGCAAGCAGGCCCGCCAGGCCCCAGCGAACCAGCGCGGCGGCGACGCAGCGGCGTTTACCAATCGCGTTCAACCGGCACCTCTGACGCATGACCGTCTTTCTTGAGCGCGCCCTGCTCCTCATGCTTGACGGAATCCAGGATCCAGAGCGCTTGCTGTTTGGACAGTTCCTTCTCGTCGAACGCCTCTTTGTTGGAAGCGGAAGCATCGGCTTTCTGGTCTTTACCTGTCTCTTCAGCATGCTCTGCCGCCTGTTCTTCGCCCTGCTGACTCTGGAGTTGTTCTTGCTGTTGCTGAACCGCGGCTTCCGAGGCGGCCTGTTGTTCTTCCGCTTGTTGCGGGGCACCAGTCTCTTGCTGTTGCGCAGCGCTCGCCTCTTGTTGCTCGGCTTTTTCCTGTTGCGTCTTCGTCTCCTGAGCCTTGGCTTGTTGAGCTTCGAGGGCGGTCATCCGTTTCTGGACAAGCTCATAGTTGTACCGGGCATCTTGGTCATGGGGATCCTGCTTCATCGCCAGGCGATAGCCGTCCAACGCCTGGCGGTACAGCGCAAGAGCCTGGCCGTTGGCTGCGGCTTCTTTGGCTTGACCCAGCCGGTAGTACGTATTGCCCAGATTGTAGGCCGCCCGTCCTTGCAGACTGGCTCGGGAAGCGGATAGCGCCTTGCGCAGCGAGTCAGCAGCCTGGTCATACGCTTCGTCATGATACAAGAGCGTCCCGCGATTGTACTGAAGCGCAGGATCATCAGGATGTCGTTGGAGCTCCTGCTCAAGTCGGGCAACGGTTGTATCATGACGTGGCCCGGCGGGCTCAGCCGCTTCTGCGCTGACGGAACGAAGCAGCATGAGACTGCCGAACACCATCACGATCCACAACGCCGATCGCCTCATGCAGAGGCCCGCCTGCGGTCGCTCAGCCACGGCTCAAGGCCAAGCAGAAGCACGGCCAGCGCAAGCGGCCACTGAAATCGCAGCTCATACTGCTTCTTCATCGTGCTGTCCTGTTCCTGCTTGTCCAGCTTGCTGATATGCTCCCGGTAGAGCAGATCCAGTCCGAAGGACGTCGGGGTGGCGCGGACATAGCTGCCGCCTGACGCCAGCGCCACCTGCTGCAACCCCGTCTCATCCAGCCGCGATTTGACGGTCCGCCCTTCGCGGTCCTTCAGAAAGCTCCGGTTGTCATGCTCATCCGTGACGGGAATCAGCTCGCCTTCCGATGTCCCGATCCCGATGGCATAGATCGCAACACCAGCTTCAGCCGCTTCCTTGGCTGCCGCCGTCGCATCACCCGATTGGCTTTCTCCATCGCTGATTAGCACCAGCGCCCGCGATCCCGGTGCCGAGGCCTTCAGGACCTCGAGGCTCTCGCGGATGGCGGCGGCCAGATCGGTGCCGCCGCGCGGGATGAGGTCCGTATCGACCTCATCCAGCACCAGCTCAACCGCGCCATAGTCCACGGTCAGCGGACACTGGGTGAACGCGGTGCCGGCGAACGCCACCAGCGCAACCCGGTCACCCGGCAACTGGGGCAGCAGCTCCTTGATCGCGAGCTTCGCCCGCTCAAGCCGGTTAGGTTTCACGTCCTCCGCCAGCATGCTGTTGGAGACGTCCAGGGCGATGACGAGATCGATGCCTTTGCGAGTGACCTCCTGCCATCGGAAGCCCCATTGCGGCCCCACCAGCGCCAGGAGCATGAAGAGCAGTCCCAACGCGACGCAGGCGGCCTTCAGCCGCCGCGCCTGCCAATTGACGGCGGCCGCGATGTGCGGCAGCAGCGCGGGAGCGGCAAACCGCTCAAGCAGGCGCCGCCGATTCCGGCTGGCCCACACCCAGAAGCCGATCATGGTAGGCAGCAGCCAGCACCAGATCCACCGCTCAGGATAGGCCCAATGCATCGCGGCTCTCTGCTATGGCAGCGCTCTGAGCCATGCCTGGCTTAACCCTACCTCACAGAGGAGGAGAAGAATCGCCGGGATCAGCAACGCCGGATACCATTCTTTATAGCTCAGGTACTTGGGCTGCTCGATGGTGGTTGTCTCCATGCGGTCGATCTCCGCGTAGATCTGCTTGAGCGACTCGGTATCGGTGGCGCGGAAATACCGCCCGCCGGTCGCTTGGGCAATCCGCGTCAACCCCTCATCGTCCACGTCAATCTTGACCTGCTGGTAGACCTTGCGCCCGAACAAGTCCGTCGCCGGATACGGGGCCAGGCCCTTGGTGCCAGCGCCGATGGCGTAGATCTTGATGTCCAGGGTGTGGGCCAACTGAGCTGCGGCTTCCGGGGTCAGCGTACCCGCATTGTTCACCCCATCAGTCAACAACACCATGACGCGGCTCTTGGCCTTGGAGCGCCGCAGGCGGTTCAAGCCCGTGGCAATCCCGGAGCCGATGGCGGTGCCGTCTTCAATCATGCCGATCCGGGCCCGGTCCAGCTGCGTGAATAACCATCCATGATCCAGGGTCAGCGGGCATTGCGTGTACGGCCGCCCGGCGAAGACGACCAATCCGATGCGGTCGTTGGGTCGTCCCTCGATAAACTCCTTCACCACGTCCTTGACCACGGCCAGGCGGTTGTATCGTTTGCCGCGCAGCGTGAAGTCCTCGGCCAA
Organism: uncultured Planctomycetia bacterium; assembly: GCA_964372395.1. Classification (GTDB taxonomy): domain Bacteria; phylum Omnitrophota; class Gorgyraeia; order 1-14-0-20-64-10; family 1-14-0-20-64-10; genus CAYFHV01. The sequence goes on from CAYJQV010000018.1 coordinate 17,919, forward strand.
CATGCTGGTGGAGACATCGACGACCAGGGCAATGTCGATGCCCTCGGCCGTGATCCGGCTGGACTCCAGCCCCTGCTGCGGACGCGCCAGCGCCAGCGCCATGAGCGCCAGCGCGGTGGCGCGAAACCACCAGGGCGCCTTCAGCCTGCCAGGCTGGCTGCGCCTGGCAGGCTCTTGCAACCCCTTCGCGCTCGGGAATCGCAGGGTGGCGCTGCGGACCATGCGGGAGGCCAAGAGCACGCCGCCCGCAAGAGCCAGCGCCAGCAACCACAGCGGGTCACGCAGCATGCCGACTCCCTGGCTGCTCTGCAGGTTCCGGCGCTGGAGCCGGGATGGTTTCCTGCACGAACCGTCGCGCGGCGCCGAACGCTTCGCCGGCTTCGCTTCCCGATGGTTGATAGCGGGCGAACTTCACCATATCGCAGTGAGCCAGAAACGTCTGGAGCAATGCGCGGTGATCGAACGAGAGCGCTTGTCCTTGGGAGGCACGCTGAAGAAATTCCTCCGTCGTCATCTCCGGCGCCCGGAGGCTGAAACGCCCCTCGATGTAGGACCGCGCGATGTCGGACAGCCGCACGTAGTATTCCTCATAGGCATTGCGCGACGGCAGCGCTTCCTGGCGCAGCCGCTCCAGCGCCTCGAGCGCGATCTCATGCGGCGGCCTTGGCGGAGGCTGGGGAATTGCCGTCGCGGTCCGTCGGGTTCTCCGCCACCAAAAGCCTCCGATGATTCCGGCCAGACCCAGCGCCGCGAGGAGCCACCAGAGCCATCCGTAGCGGCGGATCCGCACCAGCGGCTTCGCGCCCTGAATGTCCAGCGTCTCCCAGTGTTTCGGCAGGACGCTCGTGACCGTAATCGTCAGAGCCTCGCCCCGCGCTTCACGATCCGCGCCGCCCGCATCCGTATACGTCACAACCGGCGCGGGAATCGTGCGCGATCCGGTCTCAAAGCCGGCCAGCCGGTACCACCGCTGCTCGGTCACGGTCCCCTCGCGCACGGATGGAGGCTCGCTGCCGGAATCGTACAGCTCGAGCGGTCCAAGCTCCGCCTCCACCTTGGGCCACGCCACGCTGAGCGCCTCCGGTCGCGTGAGCGTCAGGGTATAGAGGATCGGCTCGCCGATCGCGACCTCCTCGCGGTCCACCGCGGCGGTCAGCGTGACCGGCTCCGCCTGGGCCGCACCGGCCCACGCCAGCAACCCCACGATGAGGCAGCATCCGCGGCGCCGCATGGCTATCGTCGGTGCGACCGCATGCGAAGGAATCTGATCAGCGGATCAATCGCGGGGCGGTCCGTTCGCACCTCCACGAGATCCACCCCGGATGCCTGCAGGACGTCCTTCACCTGGTCCCGATGGGAGGCTCCCCATCGCTCGTATCCCCGGCGGATGTCGGCGCGGGAGCTGTTGAGCGAAAGCTCCTCGCCGGTCTCATTGTCCTCCAACCGGAGCCATCCGATCGGCGGCAGCTCGTCTTGCCGCGGATCGACGATATGAACGGCGATCACATCGTGCCGCTTGTTGGCAATCGTCAGCGGCGCGCGGATCTCGCCGCAGAAAAAGTCCGAGACCAGAAAGACGACCGCCTTGCGATGCAGGACCCGCGCCAGGTAGTCCAGCGCGAGGCGCACATCCGTGCCGCGCCCTTTCGGTTCGAAGGAGAGCACCTCGCGGATGACCCGCAGGACGTGCGTTGCCCCTTTGTTGGGCGGGACAAAGAGCTCAACCCGGTCCGTGAAGAGTAGCAGCCCCACCCGGTCTTGATTCTTGATCGCGGAGAAGGCCAAGACCGCGCACAGCTCGGTGGCCACGCGGTGTTTGAGTTTCGCGCCGGAGCCGAAGGCCATGGAGCGGCTCAGATCGACCACAAAGAGCACGGTCAGCTCGCGCTCTTCCACAAAGCGCTTGATGTGGGGCCGGCCGGTCCGCGCGGTCACATTCCAGTCGATCGAGCGGATGTCATCCCCGGGCACGTATTCCCGCACCTCCTCAAATTCAATCCCTTGGCCTTTAAAGGCGCTCTCGTAGCGACCCGCCATCGTCTCGTTGACGATGCGGTTGGTGAAGATTTCGATGCGGCGGACTTGCTTGAGGATGTCGGGCGGGATCATGCTCGGTGACCTGCCAGGACGCGCACGGCCGGCGTCCCCGGCTAGGGAACCGGGACCTGCTCGAAGATGCGCTTGAGCAGCGTCTCGGAGGTGAGCCCTTCGGCCTCCGCTTCATAGGTCGGAATGAGGCGGTGCCGAAGCACATCGAGGCCGACCGTCTTCACGTCTTGCGGCACAACGTAGCCGCGGCCCTGCATAAACGCGTAGGCCTTGGCCGCCAGCGCCAGGTACATCGTCGCCCGGGGCGAGGCGCCGTACTGGATCATCTGCGACAACTCGACGTGGTGCGCCTTGGGGTCGCGCGTCGCAAACACCAGCTTGAGGATATACTCTTTGATCTTCTCATCCAGGTACACCTCGTCAACGACCCGCCTGACCGCGAGCAGCTCATCCGGAGTGATCACCCGCTCAACCGCAACGTCGGGGTGAGAAACGGCCATCCGCTCCATGATCTGCCGCTCCTCGTCCATGCTGGGATAGCTGATGACCACCTTGAGCATGAATCGGTCCACCTGGGCCTCTGGCAACGCGTAGGTCCCATGTTGCTCGATGGGGTTCTGGGTCGCCAAGACAAGGAACGGCTCCTCCAGTGGAAACGTCTGCTCCCCAATCGTCACCTGGTGCTCCTGCATGGCCTCCAACAGGGCGCTCTGCACCTTGGCTGGCGCCCGGTTGATCTCATCCGCCAGGATGATGTTGGCGAAAATGGGGCCTTTCTTCGTGCTGAACGCGCCGCTCTGGGGGTTGTAGACCAGGGTGCCCAACAGGTCGGACGGCAAGAGGTCCGGCGTGAACTGGATGCGCTGAAATTTCGCCGCCACGGTCCGTGCCACCGTCTTGACCGAAAGCGTTTTCGCCAATCCAGGCACCCCTTCCAGCAGCACATGGCCGTTCGTCAGCAAGCCGATCAGAAGCCGCTCAATCAAGTGGCGCTGGCCCACCACCACTTTATTGACTTCCTGCAGGATGCGCTGGACAAAGGCGTTGGACTCCCTCACCCGCTCATTCAGCGCGGTAATGCCCGTTTGCGCCATCAGTCACCGTCCGGATGTGTCATGGCTTCGTCTCATCCTTGTGATCTCCTCCCGCAGGACTCGCGTCATGTGATTGCTCAGAAGGGCCGCTTGCTGCCGCCGCTGGCGGTTCTTGAGGCGCTGGCGCAGGCTGCTCCAGACGCTCTAAGCGCTCAAAAACAGCCTGAAACGTCGGCCGGGCGATCAGGAACGGTACCGCGTTCTGCCGGTTGATGCATACGATCTCATCCGTCTCGGCGGTCACCGGCGCTTCGCACGCGACTGTCAAGCTCTCCGCCCCGCCGGACACGGTAAGCTGGTAGGGAGTCTTGAGCTCTGTCTTCGTCCGGTCGGGCAGCCCCTGCGCCCTGGCCACCCGGAAAGTTTTCAGCGCCTGCAGATACTGATCCACGCCGGGCCAGTGGTCCTTCTGAATGGCCACCGTTGCCTCTTTCCCCGGCGTGGTCACCGTGAGCGTGTCGTACCGGGCTTCCCCCACACTGAGGGGATCTTCTGCGAGAAAGCGGCTGCCATCCACCTTGATCCGATCCAGGATGTAGCTTGATGCCACATACACATCAGGAGCCGCCTCGACGCGAAGATAGCGATCTGTGGAGCCCTCTGCGGTGGGCGCCCCAACCGTGAGCACAAGAGGGGCGCCCTCGCGTTTGACGAATCGAAGCTGCCAGGCCGGCTCGGTCAATCCGTAGGCTGTGCCGGCGGGATCCACCACGCGTTGAGCCCTGAGGTTCAGCAACTCCTGGAGATAGGTCTGCACCTTGGCCGGATCGCGCTCAAACGGCAGTTGGCCGCCGAGCTCTTGCCAGTCGGCGCCCTGCTCCTTGAGCTCGACCCGAGTAATGAATTCCGGCGAGAAGGCCAGCAAGCGCAGATCCGCCCACACGTCAGCAGATGGTTTGGTCGTGTCGCTCGCCTGTCCATAGATTCCCATCTCCGAAAGCAGGTTGGACTGGGCGAGGAAGACCGTCGAGGAGTTTGCCTGGCGGACGAAGAGCTGCTGCCAGCCGGCCTGCGCTGTGCCGAGCAAGAGGTGCAAGACGGGCCGCGCATCCTGGAACGCCGTCACGTGGAATGCTTGCTCGTCCGTGATCCCGAAATCGCTCAGGACATCATCGGCGGCGCTTCGCACCTCTCCCTTGAGAGCGGACACACTGTCGAGAAAGCGCTCCACCTTTTCGGCATCCGCCTTCGCGTTCCACAATGAGGGAATGCGCCATGCGCTGTTCGTTCGCTGCAATTCCACGCGCTCCCCTTCGCCCGGGCCCTTGCTGAGCACGAGCCGTGTCACGGTGTCAGGGGAGAACGCGATCTCCAGCGGCTGCGTTTCCTCTTTGTACACCTCCGGCCTGGGAGCCGCGCGCTTCACGATGACGGCGACGATCAGCAGCCCCAGCACGCCAAGCAGGATGATGATCTGTTTTCGATTCATGGGATCATGCGCTCGCCTGAATCAATTGCAGGTATTGATGTTTCGTCCGCCGGCGCAGCAGCAGCCTCGCCCAGCCCACGCTGGCGATCACCAGCGGCATCAGGAAGGAAACGAAAAATCGCCACCAGGCTTTTGTCGCCGCCGCCAACGGCCTGATCGTGCGGTCCACCGGTTGCTTGGCGCGGATCTGGATGAGATCTTCGCCCAAGCTCAGCGTGTCCACCGCGTTCATCAGGAAGTGCAGGTGGCCGCCGGTCTCGATGAGCTGTTCCTGAAACGGCGTGACAGCGCCGATCACCAGCAACTTGCCTGGCGCTGCGGTTGAAGCTTCACTGCGCCCTTGCGCATCGGGAAATTCACCCTCCACCAGCGCCGCGAGCGGAAACGGTCCGCGCGGATCTCCGCGGCTCGGACGCGCCGTCGGGCTGATCGTGTCCATCCGCGAGGCGGGAATGAGCCACGAATCCTCGCTTGAGCGCATGAGCACATGGGCGGTGAGGTGGTGCCGCTCGAGCGCTCGCTGGTCAACCGCCAGCGCTGAGCCCCAGAGGTACAGCATCGGCGAGAGCCGCGAGGTGATGGACAGCTCCTGGTTCATGCTCTCCGGGTTCACGCGGATGTGAATCGGCAGCTTCAGCGGCACGTTGACGGCGAACGGGCCCAGGCGCATCCCCCCGCCGACGCTGATCGCGTCCTGGCTGGCATCCAGCAGAACCCGCTCATCAAGGCTCACGCCCCACGCCTCAAGCAGCGTGTTGACATTGGTGGATTGCGGCCGCGGCATCACCGCGATTTCCCCGACCCGCGAGGTGGTGTAGTCGAACTGATAGTGCTGCGCTGCCAGCAGGACCGAGCCGCCCTTTGCCAGAAACCGCCTGATCGCCCGTTGCTGCGCCTCCGTCAGCGCTCGCGGCTCCAGGAGCACCAGCGTATCGGCATCCGCTGGAAGAGGCTGCTCGTCCGTCAGGTTCGCGCGGGTGACGCGATAGCCCTCGGACTCCAGCAGGGGCGGAATCAGCCGGTACGGATCATCGACGTGGCGCTCGGGGGCCGCCTGCCCAAGCTGCTCCAACAGCGCCCGCAGCTCCGGCTCGACGGCTTTCTCCTCAAACGGCGCGACGAGAGCCACGCGCGGCCGTTTCGCGAGCGTCATGCGGTAGACTGTGGACAGCAACAGATACTCCAGCTCGCTGAGATTCGCTGGGATGATCCGCGGGAGAATTTCTTCAGGCTTCTCCTTGTAGGCGATCGCCATTGCCGAGTAGACAAGCCGCAGACCCAGCTCGTCCGCCTCGATGGATTGGACCTGAAACGGCTGAACGCCTTTGCGCTGCAGGCTGGCCTCGAGCGACTCCTCGCCTGGCTCGGCGGCAGCGTCTTGCGCGACGTTGGCCGCCTCCATATGGAACACTTTGTAGCGGAGCTTCCCGCCGGAGGCGAGCCGGAACTCATCCAGTTTATCCAGGACATCCCGCTCTAGCGTCTTGAAGCCGGTGGGCATCTTGTCCGCTGGAGACACGTAGTATTTCACGGTCACGGGCGCTTTGAGGTTGCCCAGAATTTTCTTGGACACCGGGGAAACGGTGTAGACATTGCCATCCGTCAGGTCGAACCGGCCCAGCGGCAGGTCGCTGATCAGCCCATTGCCGAGGAGAAAGATCGCCGCAGCGACGGCCGAGGCGATGGCGAAAATCCGCCGCTGTCGCGGCCGCATGCGCCCCTCAATCCAAAACCCATTGAGGACCAGGACCAGCGCCGTACCGGATACAAAGTAGAGCGCATCGCGCACATCAATCACGCCCCTCTGGAAGCTCGCAACATGCCGGCTCACCCCCACGTGATTCATCAACAGCCCGCCCAAGCCCGGGAGCCAGCCATCGATCGTGGAGGCGATGAACTCCGTGCCGAGCAGGTAGAAGGCAAAACAGCTCAGCATGGCCACGATGAAGGCGATGATCTGATCGCGGCACAGCCCCGAGACAAACAGGCCGACGGCAAGGAAGAACGCCCCCAGGCACGCGGCCCCCACATAGCCGCCGACGACCGGGCCGACATCGGGCTGGCCGATCGCCAGCAGCATGACAGGGATCGTCATGGTCGAGGCCAGAGAGGCCAGAGAGAAGATGAAGCTGGCGAGAAACTTGCCGAGGACCAACTCGTGAGGCCGCATCGGAAACGTCAGCAGCAGTTCAAAGGTGCCGCCCTGTTTCTCCTCCGCCCACAAGCGCATGGTCACCGCCGGCAAAAAGACGCACAAGATGAGCGGCAGAAACTGGAAGAAGACGCGCATGTCGGCGCGCGAGACCAGGAAG